>QNCH01000040.1 GCA_003645745.1 Candidatus Omnitrophota bacterium | reverse complement strand
TGCCGCAATATGTGGTGAATAGAATCGCAGATATTTTGAATATACAAAAAAAAAGTATTAATGGTTCTAAAATTCTTATTTTAGGTATAGCTTATAAAAAAGATGTTGCAGATACCAGAGAATCTCCTGCATGGGAAATAATCAGGTTGTTAAGACAAAAACAGGCAAAAATTTCGTATAACGATCCTTATGTCAGACAAATTAAATATCAGAGCTTAAGCCTTAAATCAATTAAGATAACTGCTGAGAATATTGCGAATTATGATTGTGTAGTTATTATTGCTGCCCATAGTGTTTATGATCATCAATTGATTGCAAGTAATGCAAAAGTAATTGTTGATACCAGAAATGCTTTAAAAAATATTAAGGGAGTTTTAAGAAAAAAAATAGTGTTATTGTAACTAATCCTTAGGGACAGGGCATGCCCTGTCCTCTAATAAATATCAGAAATTAAATAATTTAATGTATAAGGAATTTCCTTTTTAAGTTGTTTAGTTGCAAATAGTTATACAAAAAAGCTTTTTGACATTCCCTGCATAGCAGGACAGATGCCCGCAATCTTTTAGCGGGAATCTAATTTAAAATTTATGGGTAATAGGAAAGTTGGATAGTGGATAAGAGTGGCTATTACCTATAAATATTGACACTGGACAATTAAAAAAAGAATTTAATTTGAGGTAAAAAATGAAAATTGAAAATTGTGAACGTTAAATTTAAATGATTTTAGAATATGGAGGAGGAAAATAATGAGTAAGTATCTTGTTACTGGAGGCGCTGGTTTTATTGGGTCACATATTACAGAACAGCTTTTAAAAAATGGTGAAAATGTAGTTGTTCTTGATAATTTTTCCAGCGGTAAGCCGGAAAATCTTAAATTTGTTAAAGATTATGCTGATGTTGGCGGAGCGTATACTTTAATTGAAGGAGATATCTGTGATTTGCAAACTTGTAAACAAGCTTGCCTTGGGGTGGATTATGTCCTGCATCAGGCAGCACTGCGAAGCGTGCCTGCTTCAATGGCCAGGCCGTATGATTATAACCGAGTAAATATTGATGGGACACTAAATATGCTTAATGCGGCAAAAGAATGCGGTGTTAAGCGGGTTGTTATTGCTTCTTCAAGTTCTGTATATGGCAATACTGACCAGTTTCCTCAACAGGAATCGCAGTATCCTTTTTTAATTTCTCCTTACGCGTTAACTAAATTAGCCGGAGAATATTATTGCCGAATTTTTAGTGAAAATTTTGGTTTAGAAACTGTGTGTTTACGTTATTTTAATGTTTACGGGCCAAGACAGGCGCTTGATGATGAATACGCGGTAGTAATCCCTAAATTTATTAGTTGTGTTTTAAATGACAAACAACCGCCGATATTCGGCAATGGCAAGCAGTCTCGGGATTTCACTTTTGTAAAAAATGTTGTGCAGGCAAATTTGCTTTCCGCGGTAACTCCTGATATTTCAGGTTCTGTGTTTAATGTGGCTTGCGGTAATGACCATTCAGTCCTGGAACTTGTGGATGTTTTAAATGACATTGCTCAAAAATCAATACAGCCTGAACTTTTGCCAGTGCGTAAAGGCGATGTATTTAAAACCCTGGCTGACATTTCTAAGATGAAAGAAAAACTTAATTATCAGCCTGAATTTGATTTTAAGCAAGGTTTAAAAATTACTTTTGACTGGTTTAAGAAAAATTTATATACTAAGGAATTGTAACGAAATAAATATTACATTTCTACCTCACATCTTCAGGCTATCTTTATCTGATTTTAAAGTTGCTTATACTTAAACGTAATTGGTTTGCAATTTTATGATGTCCCCCCGCACCGCATTTTGAAACGTTCTTCAATCTATGGCACAGGGAAACGCCTAAATTTTACAAACCAATTACGTTTGAGTATAGTTGCAAAGGATTATAATAAGAAGCTTTTTGTCATTCCCTGCATAGCAGAACAGATGCCCGCAATCTTTTAGCGGGAATCTAAAACAATATTTTAAAGAGCCAAAAAAAATGAAATTAATACAATACATAAAACTTAGTTTAATTATTATTTTATGCGGTATTATTTATTATCCTGCTTTTATCTGGATGTGGGGCAGGTGGAATACTGCTGGATCGTATTACAGCCATGGCCCGGCAATTATTCTTGCTGTGTTATTTTTTATCTGGAATAGCAAAAATGAATTAAAAACCATAATTTTTAAGCCCAGTAATAAAGGAATTATTTTTATTATTGCCGGAATATTTTTGCATTTTAGCGGTATGGTTACCGGGTTTATTTTTTTATCCGCTTTTTCAATGGTTGTTTTATTTTCAGGTATTGTGCTTTATTGCTTAGGTAGTAAAGCATTTAAAACGTTGTTGTTTCCAATCACTTATCTTTTATTTATGATTCCATTGCCTTTAGTGTTAACTTCAAACATTGTTTTAAGAATGAAGCTTTTTGCTGCTCAGGCAGCAGTTATTATGTTAAATAAAATTGGCATTCAGGCGCTAAGAGATGGTAGTATAATCAGGACCCTGCATTCTTTTCTTGAAATAGAAGCTCCTTGCAGCGGATTGCGTTCTTTAATTGCTTTACTGGCTTTTGGCGCGGCATTTGCTTATTTGACAAAAAATAGTATTTTGAAAAAATGGCTGGTTTTTCTTTCTGCTTTGCCAATAGCTTTAAGCGCGAATATTTTACGGATTGTGCTTTTGGGCTGGGTAAGTGAGATTTATGGTATGCAGGCCGCGCATGGATGGATACACGATTTTTCAGGGTTTCTTTTATTTGCTTTTGCGGGAATGTGTTTGTTAGGACTAAACAGCCTATTTATAAAATATGAAGATACTTATGCGGGATAAAAGATATTTATTATTAATTATTTTATTATTTATTGTTGGAGCTGAAACTTTGCTTTTACGCGGTTCTGGGCAAAAATTGCTTAAAAACGCGAATATTTTAAATTTCCCAAAGGAATTTTGTGGGTATAAAGGCGTGGATGTCGCGTTAAAATCACATATATATGATTTGCTTGAAACTAAAAATGTAGTTATGCGTGAATATAAAAAGGATGATCAAAATCCAATTCTTTTTTATTTTATTTTTTCCAGGCAAACTGCAAAAACATCAGACCCGCCTGAAAATTGTTTAATTGGTGATGGAATGACAGTAACGAACAAAAACAAAATAAATATTGCTTTAAAAAATATTAACTTAAAAGTAAATTTGCTTTTAGCAGAAAAGCAAGGCCAAAAATATGTTTATTTATATTGGTTTATTGCTGGAAAACAATTTACCACCAGTTATTTTGAGCAAAGGATTAAACTGCTTAAAGCATATTTAATGCGTAAGCCCTTGCCTGGAGGGCAAGTGCGTGTGTCTATTAAAGTGGCAAATAATCAAGAGGATTCTCTGCAATATTTAAAAGAATTTATTAAAGATATTATGCCGTTTTTGTTAGAAAATATTAATTAGATTATTTGGTTCTTTTACAGAATCTGTGGGTAAAAATATAAAAAAATAGCATTGTTGACTGGTTTGGTATAATTGTTTTGACAAAAAACAAACCTAACCAGAAAGACCAACAATGCTAAATAAAAGGCTCTTTGGAGTTTTGAGTGGGTAGTTATTTGTTAATACAAATTTATTTTCTTTATGCGTAGTAAATGCGGGATAAACTCTACATAGGGAGTTTATATACTCAAACGTAATTGGTTTGTAATTTTATGACGTTTCCCTGCACTGTAGATTGAAACGTTCTTCATTCGCAAATCCTCAACGCAGCAAGCTGCGCCTGCGGTTTGACTTAGCTCAGATCGTTCCAATCTAGGGCACAGGGAAACGCCTAAATTTTACAAACCAATTGCGTTTGAGTATATAACAATAATGGTACTCCCTCCCGATTATTTGTATGGTCCCCCGCATAGTGGGACAATCCTGCTTGAGCCTTTATCGAATAATATTTGATAATGTTTTTATTATCCTGCGAATTTTAATTAAAAAAATTATGAAAATAATTTTCATTACAAGGGAAAGTTTTGATTTGCCTGCGGCAAGAGTGCGTTGTTATGGATTTGCTAACGCGTTAAGCAAACATGGCATTGATACAGAAGTTTTTTCTTACGCTGATCAGCTTGGGGCTAAAAGCGGAAAACAGGAAAGGTTTATGTGTGTTAGAGAAAAAATTTTTTATAATTTTCAGGCATTTAAATATCTCTATTCTCAAAACGCGGTTTTTTTTGTGCAAAGATTTAATTATCATTCTTTCGCCCCATTATTTTTAAAATTTTTTAAAAATCGTAAATTAATTTTTGATCTTGATGATTGGGAAGCAAGAGAGAACATTAAATATTATTTTAATAAAATTTCCAGTTCAAAAGCAGAAATTGGTATGCGCCTGATGGCAAAATCCAGCAAATTTTGTATTGGGGCAAGCACATTTTTGGTTGATTTTCTTTCTAAGGATAATAATAATGTGTTATATATTCCTACAGCTGTTAATACAAATTTATTTAAACCTGGTAAAAATCACCAATATAATGATAGAATTATCATATCATGGATAGGCACAATGCATAGGCCTGATAATATAGAAAACTTAAACTTTTTAATTTCTTGTTTTCAACAAATAAGTTTAGATTTTAGTAATATTCAGCTTGAAATTATGGGGGATGGGATTTATTATAACCGAGTAAAAATATTAGTTGAGCAGGCAAATAATACAAAAATTAAACTGCTCCCATGGATTGCGCATACAAAAGTTGCTGATTATTTAGAAAATATAGATATTGGAGTTATGCCTTTGATTCAGCAAACAAAATTTAATCTGGCAAAAAGCCCTACACGTATATTTGAATATATGTCTATGGCAAAACCTGTGCTTTGCTCTAAATTAGGGGAAGCCGTCAATATTATTTGTGATGGGGAAAACGGTTTTTTAGCTCAAGGGAAAACAGAGTTTACTGCTAAGTTAAAAGAGCTGATCAGGTACAGGCAGCTCAGAGATAGTTTAGGGCAAAACGCGAGGCGCACAATTGAAAGTAAATATTCTTTAAAAAAGGTAACTGCTCTTATCGCGGAACAAATAAAAAAAATATGAAAATTGTAATTGCCAATTCCATAGGTATTGATAAAAACGGATGTTATATGATTCATTCACCAAGCCGCTGGTCAGAAGGAGTGAAAAACAAATATCATTGGTTTGCTTATTATCCATGGGAATTAGCTTATTTATCCAGTTTACTCAAAAAGGAAACTAAACATAGAGTAAAATTTTTAGATGGGTGTTTAGAACGGTTGAATTTTCCTGCGTATTATAAGCGTATTTTACAGGAAAAGCCTGATTTTCTAATTATGGAAAGCGCTACAATTTTGATTGAAGAAAATCTTGCGTTATGCTTGTTAATAAAAAAAATATTACATACAAAGCTTATTTTTGTAGGCCAGCATGCAAGCGTTTTTAGCGCGCAGCTTTTAGACGCGGGAGTTGATTATGTGTGTATAGGGGAATATGAATATAGTGTTTTAGAAATAATTCAGGGTAAAAAGCAAAAAGATATTTTAGGATTATATCCAAACAAGCGCAGGAAATTATTAAATATAAACAGCCTTTCGTGGCCGGAAGATAATGATGTTTCAAGGATAGCTTATGGTATGCCTGGTGAGCCAAGTTCAGAATATCTGGAAGTGCAAATGTATGCTTCCAGGGGGTGTATGATGTCTTGTAATTTTTGTGTTGCAAGCAATGTTTATTATAGACAGCCAAATTGGCGCGCAAGAGAAGTTAAAGACATTGTAAACGAAATAAAATACCTTAAAAAAAAATATCCTCAAATGCAAGGTATCTTTTTTGACGAAGAATGCCATACAGGAGAAAAAAAATTTATTTTAGATCTAAGCAAAGCAATTATTGCTTCTGGATTAAATAATTTGCATTATGAAGCTATGTGTGACTTGCGTTTTTTAGACGCTGATGTCCTGCAGGCAATAAAAGACGCGGGATATTATAAAATAAGAGTAGGGATTGAAACAAAAAGCAGTAAAGTGATGTCAGGCATTGGCAAGTTTATTGATTTGAATTTAATTTACCAGAAACTTGCGCTGGCTAAAAAAAACGGCTTAAAAACTTACGGAACATTTACCTTTGGAGCTTTAGGGTCTGATAGCCGGGAAGACAAACAAACAATAAAATTAATTAAGGAATTAATTTCAGCAGGACTTTTAGACAATCTACAGTTATCAATTTGTACTCCTCAGCCAGGCACGCCTTTTTATGAGACAGTTAAACAAAGTAATTTTTTACGTAAAAACTTATCGTTTAGAGATTATGACGGTGGCAATTTCGCGTTAGTTGATTATCCAAACTATAATCATCAGGCAATTGAGAAGATGAAAAGGAAAGCATTGCTTGTTAGAGACCATTATTTTTTACGCGCTAAATTACAAAATAAAAATTTTTGGCAATGGATAAGTTCTATTTATCAGAGATATGGTATTAAGGGATTGTTAATAAAGGCTGTAATCAGATTTTTATCTGAAGTAAAATACCAGGCGGGAAAATGGTTTGTGTAAGCGTAGTTATTGTTACCTGGAATGCGCAAAAATTTATCAGAAATTGCGTAAATGCTGTTTTTTCTCAAGTAGCAGGGAACATAGAGGTAATTGTAGTTGATAATGGATCTACTGACCAGACATTACGGATATTAAAAGAATATGCCCCTTTAAAATTAATTGTTAATACTGAAAATAAGGGATTCTGTTTTGCTAACAACCAGGCAATTAAACAGGCTAAGGGAAAATATATTCTAACTTTAAATATAGATATAATGTTAGAAAAAAATTATATCTATATTTTGATGCAATATTTAGAAAAATATAAAAAAGTTGGTATGGTTCAGGGTAAATTTTTAACAATGGAGGGCAATATTATAGATTCTTTGGGCCTGTCACTTTCTCGTGCTAAACGTTTATTTAATATTGCGCAAGGGCGTAATGATGGGATAGAATACGCAAAAGACAGAGAAATATTCGGTCCTTGTGCTGCTGCAGCATTATACAGAAAAGAATTAATTAATCAGATAAGTATAAGGGGTGATTTTTTTGATAACAGGTTTTTCTTTTTAGTAGAAGATTTTGATGTTGCCTGGAGGGCGAGGCATTTTGGGTGGAAAGCAATGTATGTTCACCAGGCTGTATGCAGGCATTTCCGCGGCAGCGCAAAACATAAAAACACGTTTAAACAATATCTTTCTTTCCGTAACCGCTACTTTTTGCTTTTAAAAAATTGCTCTTTGCCTGAGCTGTTCTTAAGTTTGCCTTATTTTTTGATTTACGATTTACCGAGGTTATTTTTTTTATTTTTTACCAATCAATATTTTTTTAAGGCAATCAGAGAGCTATTTCAAACATGCCCGCAATTAATCAAAGAACGTAAATAGAAAAAATAATATACTCAAACGTAATAGGTTTGTAAAATTTAGGTGTTTCCCTGTGCCCTAGATTAGAACGTTCTGACCTAAGTCAAACCGCAGGCGCAGCTTGTTGCGCCTAAGGATTTGCGAATGAAGAACGTTTCAAGATGCAGTGCAGGGAAATGTCATAAATTTACAAACCAATTACGTTTGAGAATAAATTTCTAAATGTTTTAGCTTTACCTCTTCCCATACTGAATTCTGACTTCTAATTCCTTTCGTTGTAATAAATTACAAACTATTTCAACCATTTGCTACCCACAGATTTTATTAACGAGGCAAATTTATAAATACATGCGGAAAGATTATCAGGACAGAGCGTCGATACTTTTGCAAGATTATAAATGTAACAGATAGTGTGTTTGAATTATTTGCAAATTGTTTATCGAGATTGGTTTATCGTAATTAAAATTATTTTGGCAGCAAGTTTGATTTTAGAAAGTTGAAAAGAGAGGTTTGTCTTTTTTTCAGATTTTTAGCTAACAATAGCTCTTTGTTGGAATAATAAGAACATAGATTAACATGGCCTTGTTTTTTTTGGGAAAAATTAGTCAAAATTTATTGAAAAAGTGTTTTGGAATTTCTATTTAGGATTTGGGAAAATAATGAAAATATTGTAATAAGTTATTATCTGTGCTATGCTGAAATATACATACTCAAACGCAATTGGTTTGTAAAATTTAGGAGTTTCCCTGTACCCTATTGACCTAAGGTTTGGCGATAGAAGAACGTTTCAAGATGAGGTGCAGGGTAACGTCATAAAATTGTAAACCAATTACGTTTGAGTCTACAGTAAATGAATATGGCGTTCCATGCTTCTATGGGGCAGAGAATCATTAAAAGGACAGATGTGAAAACAACTTTTTTAGTCAGCCGGCATAAAAAATTATCAGCAAAATTAGCGCCATTTGGCGGGTGGTTAATGCCTATTCAATATAAAGGTATTATTGCTGAGCATAATTGGACGAGGAACTCCTGCTCTTTGTTTGATATTTGTCATATGGGCGAATTTATGATTTATGGTAATCCTGATGAAAATAATTTAGGGACAGTTATAAGCACTAATCTTAAAAGTATGGGGTGCGGGATGTGCAGGTATGGTTTTCTGCTTAATGAAGCAGGCGGTATAGTTGATGACCTGATAATTTATAAACTAAAGATAGATCAATGGATGATGGTAGTTAACGCGGCAACTATTTCTGCTGATTTAAAATATCTGCAGACTTATTTGTCTCCTGAAGCTAAGTTAGAAAATATTTCTTCCGCAACTGCTAAGCTTGATCTTCAGGGGCCTTTATCAAGAGAAGTTTTACAGGATTTAGTGGGGAATGACATAAATAAACTTAAATATTATACTTTTGGTTATTTTTCTCTCGCAGATGAGAAAATTATGATTAGCCGTACAGGATATACTGGTGAATTAGGTTATGAATTATATATTAGTGCTGAAAAAGCTGGCTTAGTCTGGGATATTTTACTCGCGGACAAAAGAGTTGAGCCTGCTGGCTTAGGCGCAAGAGATACTCTACGCTTAGAAATGGCATATCCATTATATGGGCAGGATATTGATTTTTTTCATACTCCTGAGGAATCTGATTTACTTAAATTTGTTGATTTTGACAAAGATTTTATTGGCAAATCTTCTTTGTTAAAAAAACATCATAGTGGAGTTAAACAAAGCCTTTGTTGTTTTAAGGTAAAATCCCGCCGTATTCCGCGGCACAATTATAAAATTTATAAAGACAGTGTTGAAATTGGAGTTGTTACAAGCGGTTCTTTTTCTCCAAGCCTTTTATGTGGTATCGGTATGGGGTATATCAACAAAGAAGATAACAAAATAGGCCAGCGTTTGTTGATTAAACAGGAGAATATGGAAATAGAAGCGATTATAATAGACAAACCATTTTATAAAAAAGGCAGTATTAAAAACTAAAAAAATACAAGGAGTAGGACAATGAAAATACCTGAAGATTGTTTATTTACCAAGGAACATGAGTGGGTAAAGATTAAAGGTGGGCAAGCTACTGTAGGTATCACTGATCATGCACAATCTGAGTTAGGAGATATTACTTTTGTTGAATTGCCGCAAATAGATTATGTATGTCAACAGTTTCAGCAGTTTGCTACTCTGGAATCAGTAAAAGCAGCCTCAGATGTTTATGCTCCTGTTTCAGGAAAAATAAGCGCAGTAAACAATAAACTGCAAAATGCTCCTGAGTTGGTTAATCAGGATGCTTTTGGCAAAGGTTGGTTTGTGGTTATTGAATTAGCGGATCAAAAAGAAAGTGCGAATTTGTTATCTGCGGCTGATTATGAAAAATATTTAAAGGAGACTGTAGAGTGAATTATGTTCCGCATACAGAAGCAGATTTAAAATTAATGCTTAAGGCTATTGGCATTAACAGTATTGATGATCTGTTTAAAGATATAAATCCTGAACTTCGCCCGCGTTCTTTTAACGTTTGTAAAGGTAAATCTGAATTTGAAGTGATTGAACACTGCAAAAAACTTGCGGCAAAAAATGCTGTGCATTTAATTAATTTTGTTGGCGCGGGATTTTATGACCATTATATTCCAGCGGCTGTAGATGCTTTAGCGGATAGGCCTGAATTTTATACAGCATACACTCCTTACCAGCCTGAATGTTCTCAAGGATGGCTGCAGGCAATTTTTGAATATCAAACAGGTATTTGTGAATTAACAAATCTTGATGTGGCTAATGCTTCTTTATATGACGGCGGTACTGCCCTTTGTGAAGCTGCAATGATGGCTGTGCGGATTACCGGAAGAAAAAAAATAATTGTGGATAGCGGAGTAAATCTTGTTTACAGGACTATGCTCTACACTTATACTTCTAATTTGTCGCTTGAATTTAAGGAAACTTCTGTTGTGCATGGACAAAGTTGCAGGGATGAAATTTATAAATGTTTAGACGAGCAGACTGCTGCGGTTATTTTACAAAATCCAAATTTTATGGGTGTGATTGACGATCAAAATGATATTACGGAAAAAATTCATCAATTTGGTGCCTTAGCTATACAATCAGTTTATCCATTAGCTTTAGGTATATTAAAAACTCCTGGAGAGATGGATATTGACATTGCTACAGGGGAAGGCCAGAGTTTGGGAATTCCTTTGTCTTTTGGCGGCCCGTATCTT
>QNCH01000039.1 GCA_003645745.1 Candidatus Omnitrophota bacterium | reverse complement strand
CAGGATATTCCTGCAAAAAAATTACAAAAATAGGTTATATCTATCCTGCGTGCGGATATACAACAGAAAAAATAATTATCTATAAAGCAGAACAATTAGAAAAGCATTGTATGCGGCTTGAACAAGATGAGATTATTGAAACACATATTTTTACAAAACAAAAAATTAAAGAATTTCTAAAATCCGGGAAAATTGTTGATGCAAAAACTATTTGCGCTTTAAGTATGTGTGGTATTAGTTTTCCAATCGGTGTAATCGGTTAAAAGTTGTGTTCCGTTATAATCTAAATATATGTTATAATAAATTGTTTAATAACTTTGAAATATTGATTTCTCAAATTATAAATTTCAATTAAAACGTAAGAGGATAGTTTAATTTGGATAAGAAATTAAATCAGAAATTACAAAGTAATTTAAACATAACTATGCGGGCAATTTTTTTCTTATTATTATTAGTGCCTTTTTCTTTTGCCAAAATTTTGCAAAAAAATGAAGCTGTAATTATTAAAAATGAAATGCCTGCATTTGAGATAACACTTCCTGCTGATTTTAAAGAGCTGGCAAGAAAAGAACATTCTCCTTTGCTTTTGTATGCGTTTGTGCAGGAAACTATACCTAAGACTCCATTGCCCATAACTGTAACTATTCAGTCATTATGGAATTTACTCAAAAAGCCGCATAAATTGGACTTAAAAACAGTTAAAAAGTCTTCACCTAAAGGAGCGCTTGTTCAAATTATAAATGTAGAAGCTCTGGGCTTTAAACTTGAAGCAGTAAGAAGTCTGATAAGTATGCAGGGAAAAGATGTTGTCGCGTATGCGGTGCAAGTGCCTGTAAAACCTGAAGCTATTCAGATTGTAGTTGGCGGGGGAGTTGAAAAAGAAACGGAAATAAAAAGTATCTTAGACGCGATGCTTGGCTCTATTAAAGCTGAGACTAATTGGCTTACTGCTAAACAGGCTGGAAAAAAATTATCTGTTGGCCTTGGCAGGCTTATTACGGTTGTATTTTTAATTCTAATCATTGCAGTTTGTTTTTTATATCAGAAAAATAAGAAGCATAGATAAAAAAAATAATACAAAATAAAAAATATGTAGGGATAGGTCGTGACCTGTCCGATACAAAAGATAAAATGACAAAAATATTAATCAGAAAATTATGAAGAACACTAAATATCCAGGTTAGACGAATATATACTTACACCTATTACGTTTGAGTATATTGTTATACCTAATCATAGTTGTCTGTAACACGCAGGTTCAGTGAATTTTAATTATAAATCAACGGACAGGTCTCGACCTGTCCCTACATAAAATTAAATAATCATTGATTAATTCATCAAAACGGTAAAAAATCAGAAAATTAATCTATACATTTTTTTATAGAGCCGCAAATATAATGTCAGAGTTTCCCATAAACAATGTTTTTAAATTTTTAGAAAACCATTCTTGTTTTATCCTCCTTGAAAGCGGAGATTTTAATCAGGAGAACTGTTTCTCTTATATTTTTACCTGCCCGCTTAAAATAATTCAATGTTTCAAATTGCAGGAAGTTAAGTCTTGTTTAGCACAAGCGCAGTCAGCGCTTAACCAGGGCTATTATGTTTGCGGGTTTTTAAGTTATGAAGCAGGTTATGCTTTTGAAGATGTATTATTTAAAAAACAGGAATATGATTTTCCCTTATTTTGGATGGGTGTATTTAAAAAGCCAATTATTTTTACGCATTATAAAAATAAATTTAACTCTAAAAGTATTAAACAATACTGCAAACAGCCATTATCACATAGTTTGTATACAATAAAAAATTTAGGTTTAAATGTACGTAAAAAAGAATATTTAAATAATCTCGGGAAGATTAAAGCATTACTCAAAGCAGGAGACAGTTATCAGGTAAATTATACAATGAAGTATAAATTTGATTTTCAGGGCTCGCAATTTGCTTTGTATCAGGATTTGCGTGCTAATCAAGCAGTTAATTATAGCGCTTTTATTTATACAGATAATTTTAAGGTGTTGTGTTTTTCTCCTGAATTATTTTTTCGTGTTAGTAATCAGCAGATAATTACCAGGCCAATGAAAGGTACTGCTAAACGCGGAAAAAATTTTGCCGAAGATGAGCAGATTAAGAAATTTCTTTCTTCTGATGTAAAAAATAAAGCAGAAAATCTAATGATTGTTGATCTTTTGCGTAATGATTTAGGCAAAATTTCTGAAATTGGCAGTGTAAAAACATCTGATTTGTTTAAAATTGAAAAATATAAAACATTATTTCAAATGACTTCTCAGATCAGCGGTAGGTTAAATCCTGAACAGGGAACATTAGATATTTTCCTTAAGCTTTTTCCTTGCGGTTCAATAACCGGAGCGCCTAAAATTCGCACAATGCAGATTATTAGGGCAATGGAAAAAGAACCGCGTAATATTTATACTGGCGCAATCGGCTTTATTTCTCCTGATCAAACAGGAGTGTTTAATGTAGCGATTAGAACTGTGCTTTTGCGTGATGGCAGAGGAGAGCTGGGGGTTGGCGGAGGCATTACTATTGGTTCTAATTCTAATCTTGAGTATGCTGAATGTAAGTTAAAAGCAGAATTTTTTATGCGCGCAATAGCAAAATATAGTGATAAAAATAGTAGCGTAGAAAGAAAGCAAGATTCTGATTTTTATTTGTTTGAAAGTATGCGCTGGGCAAGTGTTAGCGGATTTTTTTTGCTTGATTTGCATTTAGAACGGCTTAAGAAATCAGCTGATTTTTTTCATATTCCTTATAATCATCAGTTAATTTTAGATTCTTTAAACAGGGAAGTTGAAAAATTAAATGCTGGCTATGTTTATAAGCTGAAGTTAATTCTATCTAAAAATTGCAAGCCAAAGGTAAATATCGTGATTGTTTCTGCTTTAAAATCTAATTTACCTTTTAAAATTGTGGTTTCAGATATTTGTGTAAATGAACACAACGAATTTTTTTTTCATAAAACATCAAAACGCGGTTTTTATGAACAGCAGGCACGAAAATACAGGGAACTAGGGTTTGTTGAGGTTATTTTCAGGAACAAAAAAAAACAGATAACTGAAGGGGCAATTTCTAATATTTTTATAAAGAAATCAGGGGTATTTTATACTCCTCCTGTGCGTGCTGGAATTCTACCCGGAGTATTCCGTACTTATTTTATGAGGAAAAATAATTTAAGAGTTTTAGAGAAACAGCTTTATTTAAAAGATTTATTTTCAGCAGATGAAATTTATATAGCTAATTCTGTGCGTGGATTAATTAGAGTGTATTTAAATAGCGCGATTAATTAATTCTTCCTGAGCGGAAGTATGCATTAGCTTTTGTTCAGGTAAGTCTGCCTGTGCTTGTAATTTATTTATAATCTGAATATATACTTTCTCTACAGGTCCTCTTAATAAATCAGGAGATTCTTCTTGATCAATTACGTCAATATTCACATCCAGATTATGTCCTAATACTTCCTGAAGAATTGTTTTAATTTCAGGAGAAAAGTATTCGGAAAATTCAAATCCGACAAATTCAATTGCTTTGAAAGTTAAGTTTTGAAAATCTCCATCAATAGTAAAAGTAACCCGCCCATTGCAAATAATTGATATTTCAGCAAGTTTATCTGTAACTTTTAATTCAATTACGTCGTATTCGCTAAATAGTTGTTCCATTGCTTCCTCTACCGCAGGATTATGAGCAATACTATCATCAGGTAATGGCGGTTCAAGGTTTGTAATCCAAGTGTTTAATTTTTGCGCTAAGCATACGTTAGTTAAAGGCATATTGATGATCTCGTTATATTCAGAAGTAATTTTTTCTATATAATCCTTAGTTTGCTCGACATAGCTCGTAACTTTTTTTGTTTGTGCTTGTTGGAATTTTTTATTTGTTTTTTCAATTGTTTCATTAAATTGAATTTCTGTTTGCTCTGCAATTAAATAATCTAAAATATCAGAATTTTTATCTTTGAGTTGTGAATATTGTGTTTCAAAGTTGCTGATTATTTCTCCGCTTAATTCTGCCTCAGGTATTTGTGTAATCTTTACAAGTATTTGTTGGCATTCTTGTTTAAAGGTAATTAGTTGTTCTATTTTTTCTATGCATTCCTTAAAATGTGATTCAATTGCAGGAAAAAAGCGCTTGTGTTGTAATCTTTGCTGTAAACCGAGGAGTATTATTTTTGCTTCTGGATTCCCGGTAAGGGCAATTGCTGAGCTAAGTATTGGCAGCAAAGATGGATCATTTTTTATAAAAGAATCTTTGGCCAGTTTTTCGAGATAGGTTAGAATCTCAGGGGAATCTGTGCGTACAAATTTTTCCGCAACAGCATAAATTTTTTGTTTCCATTTTATTAAAGCTGTTTGCTTATTCTTTTTTTTGCTGTTTTTAAGTTTTTTTAATGCTTGTAAAACTTCTTGAATCGGACTACTTTGTTTTGTTTCTTGAGTTAAGGAACTTCCTTTTTTTGTCTGGATTCTTTTTAATAATTGTTTTAATTCAGGGTGATTTTTTAAATTTGAGTTTTTAAAATATTTGTTTATTTTGCGTTGAATCTTTTGGTCTATTAATAAATCATTAAGCAATATCATTGCGTTTGGTTTATCTACTATGCAAATTTCTGAAAGCAGATATAGTAAAGAATTATCTTTTTCTAAGAAATCGCTAAATATAGTTTGAAATGTTTGTGTAATAGCCTGGTTTGCTAAAATATATTTACCTTGATATGCATAAATTCTGGATAAAAGTAGTAAACAATCAAATTTAAATCTTTTTTCAAGCTTAGGTTCTGCTGCTTCTAAAAGTTTTTCTGCTGAAATTAACAATTGAGAACCTTTTAAAATTTTCCATCCTAAAATTTTAGCTAAATTATTATTTTGTTCTGAATCTAGTCGGTCTTTTATCTCTTGCATAAATTGCTTATAATCACCGTTTTTATATGCGTTAAGAAATTGAGCAAAATATTTTTGCTCAAGAAATTTTTCAATCTTAACATCTTTTTTCTCTAAAAGCAGGGTATTTATAAAATGAGTTTTGGCTAATCCCATTTGCAAATATAATCTGCCGACGAATTGCAGAGAAACGGGGTTTTTATCGTTGATTTTATCAAGTATTTCTAAGCCATCAGTTAAGTATGTGTTGATCTGTTTAGGTTTTTTTTGCAGATTACTTGCAATAGATGCAAGCTGGGAGTAAATATGCACAAGGCTGATATTTAAAGTGTTGTTTATTGCTTGCGCGTCTCCCTGTTTATTTTCAGGTATATTTAGTGTTTTTAATTCTTTAATTATTTTTGCAGCTTTTGTATACAAATTGTATGCTTTTTGCATTTGCGCATTTTGTTCAAGTTTTGCTGATTTTTCAAGCTCATCCATTCTTAAGTCTCCACAACACATTAATGTTCCAAAGTATTGTGAATAAAATTCATATTTATTTTTATTTTGTTCATCTTGCGGTAATTTTCTAAATAATTCTTCCGCGTTTTTAAAATAGAGTAATGATTTTTTATATTGATTTTTTTGCTGAGATATGGTTGCGGCGGTAAAGCAAGTGGTAAATTTTTTTTCAATTCCAGGAAGTGCTAAAGCTGTTTCTATGGTTCTTATCGCTGGTGTTGTCTGCCCTGATTGTAAATACATATTTGTTGCTATTTCTAATATATGTAAAAGAATGTAATTATATTTTTCAGGCAAATTTTCTCTGATTGTTTTCATATTTTTTTTATTGGTAATTTTAATAATTGCCTGATAATTAGTTATGGGCTCAGAATGTTGTAATAATTGATTATAAATGAAGAGCAATTTTTGGATCGTAGTATTTTTTGTCCATGGAGCATCTGTAGGAATAGCAGGTAAAGTTTCTTCTGGCAAAGAATTTGTTTGGATTTTAGACAGGGCAATAATTAAGGCACGCATGGAATTCTGGTTAATATGCAATGCCGGAGCAAGCGTATCACTACAATCCTTTTGTTTTGATAAATTTATATCCAATACTGTATTTACACAACTTAATGCGTAGATTAAAAATAAAGAAGTGATTTTGTATGTAGTTTTTATGATAATTTGGAAATTCATGTTTAAAATTTTTTCTATACTCAAACGCAATTGGTTTGTAAAATTTAGGCGTTTCCCTGTGCCCTATATTGGAACGTTCTGACCTAAGTCAACCCTTGGGCGCAACTTGTTGCGTTGAGGGAAGAACGTTTCAATATGCAGTGCAGGGAAATGTTATAAAATTATAAACCAATTACGTGTGAGTATAATAAATTGATTGCAGCTTTTACTCAAAATTAGCTCCTAAATAAAATTTACCACATAATAAAGTTTTTTGCAAAGCATTTTTAATAATTTCAGATTAGTCTCTTTACAAACAGCGGTAAAAAGTATATAATAACGTCTATTTGAAATGTACAGGTTAAGGTGGAATTTTGGATTTTGCCAGTAAATTTAAGAATATTTTAATTTTTGGTCATAACAATTTGGGAGACGTGTGTTATGACTTAATAGTTGTATCATGTTTGCGTAAAGAATTCCCCAGAGCGAAAATTAGTTTTATTGTGGGATTGCAATGTGTAGAATTGGTAGAATTGTGCAAAGGTGTTAATCAGGCAATTACTTTTGATAAACAGAAAGGATTCTTAAATTATTGGTATTTTATCCGCAGGATTAAGGCAAAACATTTTGACTTAAGTATTATTTTGCGCAATACGCAAATGCATTATTTTTTTGCTATTTCTAAACAGATTAAAAGCAAAAGATATTTTTTTAAAAAAAATAATTTGCATAATGCAGAGAAAAATTTAGCTCTTTTGTCAAAAATTGGCATTAAACAAACAAGCTCAAAACTAAATTTTTCTTTTTCAAAACAGGATATTGCTTTTGCCGCTAAATTAATCATTAATACAAACAGGGGAAAAACGAATTTACTGGTTGGCATAATGCCGTTTGCTGGATGGACACTTAAATGCTGGCCTGTGGAGAGATGGAATCAGTTGATTGCTTTGATTGATTTGCAACTGGATGCTAAAGTATTTGTTTTTGGCAAAACAGGCAAGAATTTATGGGAAGAAAAATTTGTACGCGATATTTCAGATAAATCAATATCTTTGATAAACAAATGTTCTTTAAGTCGGTGTTTGAGTGTAATTAAAAATATGGATTTGTTTATTGGCACAGATTCCAGTTTACTGCATTTTGCCAGTTCTTTGGGGGTGCCGGCAGTTGGTTTGTATGGGCCTACTGATGCTAATATTTTTTATCCTTTTTATCATCGCAAATATCGCGTTATTGCGAATAACCGTTTAAAGTGTATGCCTTGTTACCTTAAGGCGCGGGTTGGCAGCTGCGGAGTTAAAGCTATGCCGGCTGAGTGTATGAAAAGAATAGAAGCATGGCAGGTTATGGAAAAAGTTAATCAGATAATTAAAGAAGAGCAAATATGGACAAAGAAAAAATTAAAAACGCAGTAAAACTTTTTTTAGAAGGAATTGGCGAGAATCCCAACAGGGATGAACTTTTGCGTACTCCTGAAAGGGTTGCTGATATGTGTGAAGAAATTTTTTCAGGCATAGGAAAAGATCCTGAACAGGAATTAACACCTTTTTTTGCTAAAAATAATGATCAGATTGTTTTGTTAAAAAATATTCCTTTTTACTCTTTATGTGAACATCATTTGTTGCCGTTTTTTGGCAGTGCGCATCTTGCTTATATCCCTAAAGATGACAGGATTGCCGGATTAAGCAAATTTATCAGGATTATTGATATTTATGCATGCAGGATGCAGGTACAGGAAAGGTTAACAACTCAGATTGTAGATTTAATGATGAAAAGATTAAAGCCGCTTGGCGCTCTGGTAGTTATAGAAGCGCGGCATTTATGTATGAGTATGCGCGGAGTTAAAAAAAATGTGCCTGTGGTAACCAGCGCTGTGCGCGGTGTATTTAAAACAAATCAGAAAGCGCGTTTGGAAGCGCTTTCTTTGTTAAGATCTTAAGAGGCTGTAATGGAATAAATGTCGCATTTATTCCATTACAGTCCCTAACCTGGAGATATACGGAAAAAATGAGCATTAAACCTATTTTTTTATTTTTATTTTTTGTTACAATAGCTGTATTTTTTGCAGAAAATGTTTTTGCGGAAAAAGATGTTCCGCCTATAATTGTTACTGTTTCTCCTGAATACGGGCAGAAAGATGTTGATACAGGTACGGAAATATCAATTGTTTTTAATTGCCGAATGCAAAAAAAGTCAGTGGAGAAAAATTTACAGATATTTCCTTATACTCAGGGAAAGTTTAGTTGGGAAAAAAACAAATTAATTTTTAAACCTGATGCCCCTTTATTAGCATGCACGGATTATTATATTACTTTTAACTTTCAGGTTAAAGGAGACAGCGGCTTGCCTTTAACGGTCACTTATTTTACGACTACAGAGCAGGCTTTATATACAGGCGTAGACGGTATGATTAATATTGTAAGTAAAAAAGGCCTGGGGAATTCTGTATTAGTTAAAGGCAACAATGCAGTTTGGTCAGCAGATAACCGTACTGTTGTTTATGAGGAACAGGGACAAATCTGGAAGATAGGTGTTAGTGGAGAAAATTGTCTGCAATTAACTAACAACCAGTCTTTTAAAGCTACAAAGCCGGTTTTTAACATATTAGAGAAAACAGTTGTTTTTATTGGTATTGATAACGCTGGCATAGCTAATTTATATAAAGTAGATGTAAATACAAAAATGGTCAGGCAACTAACTTCTTTTTTTACTTCCGGCAATATTGAAAATGTAAAATGGTCTCAGGATATGCTGTATCTTGCTTTTTTAAGAGCTGGCCAGATTTGGGTAATGAATGGCGATGGCAAAGATTTGCATAAGATAACTACAGAAGATGTAACTTGCGCGATTAATTTTGCCTGGTCACCAGGAGGGACAAAGATTGCGTTTAATGGAAAAGATGATATTTGGATTGGCGATATTTATTCTTTAGAATTGGAAAAAATTTCTTTTACGAATTTTTCTGCCGGTGTTTTGGATTGGTCGGAAAAGAATGAAATTGTTTTTGAATCTGATGGGTTGATTATTATGGATGTTGAGACGGCTCAGGAGAAACAAATTTTCACTGCAGGCAAAAGGCCGCAATGGATAAATACGGGAGAATATTTGAGCTTTATTTTGCCTCTTTTCAATGGCAAGAATACTGCGCAAATTTGGGTTATGCATAAAAATGGTTTGAATAAGCAAAAGCTTGGCTTGATTAATTTAGATAGCACTTCTGTATGTTGGTCAAAAAAAAGCAGATTTTTTGAATCATCTTTTTCTCAGTGAAGCTGCGGGTATTTTGAGTGCGTTTCTGTATTTTGTTACTGTTCTGCGGGAAATTTGCATTTTTTTTACTGCAAGAAGTTTAACAATTTTTTGGTCACTTAAAGGTTTCTTAGAGTCTTCTGTTTTAATTAATTCGTCAACTGCTAATTTTATTTTACGGTTAGAAAGTTCTTCTCCTTCGCAGAAAATAGCCTGGCTAAAAAATGTTTTTATGGCAAATGTGCCATAAGGTGTCTGGATATATTTATTAGATATCGCCCTGCTGACTGTTGATGTATGTATATGTATTTTTTCCGCGATTTCTCTTAATGTTAATGGCTTAAGTTTACTTATTCCATGGGTAATAAAATCAGGTTGTTGTTTTATTATACATTTTGTGACTTTTTTTAATGTTTGTTCCCGTAATGAAAGGCCGTTAAGCAAGTCTTGCGCGCTGGCTAATTTTTTTCTAATAAATTGTATGGCTTCTTTTGAGCATGATTTATTTTTAAGAATTTTTTTGTATAATCGGCTAATACAAAGGCGCTGCAGATGTTTGGAATTAATGGTTATTTCATATCCACCTGGAGTTTTTTCTAAAAAAATATCTGGTATTATTCTTAGGGCTGGCAGAGAAAAATTTTTGCATGGTTTAGGGTTTAAATCACTAATTTTTAAAGCGTATTTTTTTACTTGAGATAAAGAAATTTTTAGTGCTTTGCTTATTTTCGTATATTTTCTTGTTGCAAGCTCAGTTAAAAAATTGCTGATAATCAAGCTCTCAGGGGAATTGCCTCTGCCTTTGCTTTTTAACTGAATCAACAGGCATTCTTTTAAATCTCTTGCTCCTATGCCTGCTGGCTCAAGGCTTTGCACCTGTTCCAAAATTTTTGCAACAAGTTCTTTTGTGCAATGTAGTGTTTGGCTGATTTCTTCTATACTACAGCTTAGATAGCCATTATCGTCAATATTACCGATGATTTGCTCTGCTATTTGTAAGTCTTCAGGTTTGTTATTGGATAATCTGAATTGTTGCAGTAAGTCATCTTGTAATGTTTGTGTGCCGATAATTAATGCTTGTTGAAAATTATATTTTTCTAATTCTCGGGATATTTTACTTTTATCTGTAAAACTATGCGCCCAGATGTCGTCATTATTTAGCCATTGAAGTTCTGCATTTATATCTTGTTCATCTGTATTCGCTACAGGGTCAATGTTTGCGGAATCTTGTGTTTCTTGTGCTGAGGTGCATTCTCGAGCATTTTCTTTTGTATTTTCAACCTGGATAACTTTTTCTTCAAGCGCGGGGTTTGTTGCGATTTCTTCTGCAATAAGCTGATCTAATTCTAATACAGGCATTTGCAAAATTTGCATTGATTGCTGCATTTTTATGGACATAATCATTTTTTGCGTTTGTTTTTGCACTAATTGCTGTTTAAACATTTATTTACCTCTAAAAAACGCCAGCTATAATTT
>QNCH01000038.1 GCA_003645745.1 Candidatus Omnitrophota bacterium | reverse complement strand
TCTGTCCCATGATGTGGGGAACATTTAATTTATTATTTGTATATTTTTGACATTTATGCATTTTGAATGGTATTAATTTGATTAAATAATTTTTGATTATTTTTATTTATTTCTCAGATAACAATTAATATACATAGTATGCATCAACAGCACACATACTGTTTATTTCTCTTAATATTACGGACATAATAAAGATAAATACTTGATTGCGTATGTATTTGTCTTCTAATATCAGAATTTACATACTATTGATAAGATGACAAATCGTTTCCTTGCTGATACTGCCCTGTCTTAATTCTTTGTATCCACTCTGTGTTTTCTATGTACCAGTTTATAGTTTTTTTTATGCCAGAGGAAAAATCAACTAAAGGCTGCCAGCCGAGTTCATCTTTTATTTTAGCAGCATCAATCGCATAACGCTGGTCATGTCCGGCTCTATCCTGAACAAATTCTATTAAAGATTCTGGTTTATTCAATTGTTCTAAAATTAATTTAATCACTGCGATATTTGTCCATTCATTATTACCTCCAATATTGTAAACTTCGCCAACTTTTCCATAATGCAATACTTTATCTATTGCAGAGCAATGGTCTAAAACATAAAGCCAGTCACGCACATTCTCTCCATTGCCATAAACAGGCAAAGGCTTATCTTGTAAAGCATTGGTAATCATCAAAGGAATTAATTTTTCAGGGAATTGATATGAGCCATAATTATTTGAGCACCTGGTAATAATTGCCGGAAGCCCAAAAGTTTTATAATAAGCGCGCACAAAAAAATCACTTGCAGCTTTACTGGCTGAATACGGGCTGTTTGGAGCAAGAGGTGTTGTTTCTCTAAATCGTCCCTGCTCTATACTGCCATATACTTCATCTGTTGAAATATGGATAAAACGTTTAACCTGATATTTTTTTACTGTTTCAAGCAATATCTGTGTGCCAAGCACATTAGTATTAGTAAAAATTTCAGGCCCAGAAATACTCCGGTCAACGTGAGATTCTGCGGCAAAATGCACAACATAATCAATATTCTCATTTTGCATTACTTTTTCAATGTCTCTGCAGCAACAAATATCTCCACGCACAAATTGATAATCAGGGTTTCCTATAGCAGTTTTAAGGTTATCAGGATTGCCGGCATAGGTTAGTTTGTCAAAATTAATAATCTGATAATTTTTATGTTCTTTAAGCATATAAAGAACAAAATTAGAACCAATAAAACCAGAGCCTCCAGTTACTAAAATCTTTATTTTTTTCATAATCTGCTATTATTACTGGTTTGATAAATCAACCCCCTACAAATAATATTTTTACTACAGGATTACATTTCGGTTGTTAAAACAAATTTTTCTACTCCTTGTTCCCATTCAGGAATAACAATGCCTAAATCTTTAGCAAGTTTATGATTAGACATTGCGGAAAATTCAGGGCGCTTTGCTTTAGTAGGAAAATCGCTCATTTTTGCGGGTAAAACTATATTTTCTAAATCCATCTTATGAATAAAATACTTCGCGTATTCATACCGAGAAGCATATCCGCTATTTGTTAAATGATATAAACCTTTAAGCCCTTTATCTAAGCTCAAAAGTGTACAATTTACAATATCTTCTGTGTATGTAGGCACTGAAACCTCATCAGCGCTTATTTTTAAAATCGAATTTTCCTTTGACCATGACAATAATTTATACAAAAAATTTTGTTTTCCATTGCCAAAAACCCAGCTTAATCTAAAAATTAAATAATCAGACAACTTTTCCTCTACCAGATTCTCAGATTCTAACTTAGTCTTTCCATACACAGATAAAGGATTAGCAGGGTCTTCTTCTGTATAAAAACCCTGTTTTGTCCCATCAAATACATAATCAGTGCTGTAATGCACAAAAAAACAATTTGTTTGTTTGCAAACAGACGCTAAATTTTCTACTGCCTTAGTATTTACCGCAAAAGCAGTTTCAGCATCATCTTCTGCTGCGTCAACCGCGTTATAAGCAGCGCAATTAATTAAAATATCCGGTTTTTGCTCCAGGATCACCTGTTCTACAACAGATAAATCAGTGATATTAAATTCCTCTTCTTTTGGAGCAGCAAAAGGTATATTCCTTTGCTTTAAAATTTCCTGAAAAGCTTTAGCTAACTGTCCGTTAGCTCCGGCAATTAAAATTTTTTTATTTTCCATGATTACCTTTCATCTGCGATAGCACGCAAGTATTCCCCATAACTGGTCTGAATTTTTTCCGCGAGCGCGATAAGCTGAGATTTTGTAATATACCCCATACGATACGCAACTTCTTCCACACAGCCAATTTTTAATCCCTGTCTCTGCTCAACTGTCCTAATAAATGAAGCCGCATCTATTAAAGATTCATATGTACCTGTATCTAACCATGCGTATCCCCTGCCAAATAACTCAACTTTTAATTTTTTTTGTTCTAAATAAACCTTATTAACATCTGTTATTTCTAATTCACCTCTAGTTGAAGGTTGAATATTTTTTGCAATATTAACTACTTGGTTGTCATAGAAATAAAGTCCTGTTACAGCCCAATGCGATTTAGGAAACTCAGGTTTTTCCTCAATAGAAATAACATTATGCTCTGCGTCAAATTCGATTACTCCATATCTTTGCGCGTCTCGCACATAATAACCAAACACAGTTGCTCCTGATCCTTGAGAAACAACATTTTGCAATACCTGAGAAATACCTTGCCCAAAAAAAATATTATCGCCAAGGATAAGACAAACTTTATCTGTGCCGATAAAATCTTCTCCCACAATAAATGCTTCTGCAATACCGCGCGGCTGATTTTGCGCTTTATACTTAAGACTAATGCCAAAATCACTACCATTACCTAACAATAATTTGAAACGAGGTAATTCATCAGGAGATGAAATAATTAAAATATCTTTAATCCCGGCAAGCAGTAACACAGATAAAGGATAATAAACCATTGGCTTATCATATACAGGCAGTAACTGCTTACTTACTCCTCTTGTAATTGGATATAATCTTGTTGCTTTACCTCCAGCTAAAATTATGCCTTTCATATTTTTTAAATTACCTTTTTTTACTTGATTTATTTAGAAATTGCTCGCAGGCCTGACTGTAAGCGTGCTTATCTCCAATATCATACCAAATTCCTTTAAAAACAACCCCCTGCACATCATTATTTTTTGCTAACCAGCTGACAAAGTTCCCTACCGCGTCATAATGTATATTTTCTTTTAAATACATGCTGAATTTTGACAATTGAATATTAGGAAAATAATACAAACACATTGCGATTAAAGTTGATTGCGGATTTTTAGGTTTTTCCTGAAAACTAATTATCCGTGATTTCTTGTTTAATTGAACCACACCAAAACGCTGTGCTGATTTTAAATCATTTATGTCATAAAGCCCGATTACCGAGTCTTTAAATTTTTTAGATTTAAGGATAAATTCATTTAAATCAAAATCAAAATCAAAAATATTGTCTCCCCCGGCAATCAGTAAATCATCATTTATTTTTTCCTTTTTCAGCGCAAATTCAATATCTTTGATTGCGCCTAACCTATCTTGCTCTGATTTTGTGCAATCATTAATTATTTTAATCGCAATTTTTTGCTTATAATTTTTTGCCCAAACAATAAAATTTTGATAAAATTTTTGATTAGTAATAATATATATCTGATCAACTTTTCCTGTATTAGCAATTTTTTCTACTAAATATTCAATAATTGGCTTGCCTGCCACAGGTAAAAGCGGTTTAGGCTTATTCAAAGTTAATGGATATAAACGCGTAGCATATCCAGCTGCAAGAATTAATGCTTTCATAAACATGTCCCTAAAAAAAAACTTTTTCTACTCAATATCTTCTTTTAAAATTTTAGCTTCCTCAGAATCAATTACCCCGTTATGATCAAAGTCATATTCCTCTTCAATCACTGAATCTACTTTTGCATGGCCATTGCTTTTTATTAAAGAATATCTGTCTTTAAAAAATTCTTTTACTTCTGAAGGAGAAAGCCATCCATCGGCATTAGTATCATATTTAGCCTCTAAACGAGTGTTAACCTTAGAACGCGCGTGCCTCCAGCAAAGCCTTTTTTCTTTAGGAGAAATTTCCCCATCACCATTTAGATCTATTCTCTGTTTAGATAACTGCTTCCACGCGGATAATTCATCAGCAGAAACTGCTCCATCATTATTTGTATCTGCTCTTTTTCTCCACCAATTATTACTTTTAAACTGATGCTTCTCCTCTCTGATTTTTTCTTTACGCCATTCTTTTCGATCAATTACTCCATCTCTGTTGCGGTCAGTGCGCTTAAATTTATTCCCCTTTGCCTGAACTGATGATTGGAAGCAGCATAATACACAAATTAACAAAATAAAAATCAATTTTTTAAACATTTATTCCCCCATTTTTTACAAACATTCTACTTCACTATTTTTCCTAAATGCCTGTATGCTAAATCACTAGCCTGCCTGCCGCGCTGAGTACGTTTAAGAAAACCAATTTTTAAAAGATATGGTTCTACAACATCCATAATTGTATCACTTTCTTCATTTAAAGTAGCAGACAAAGAATCTATCCCTACAGGCCCCCCATCATATGTATTAATCAGCACTTCTAATACTTTGCGGTCAATATTATCTAAGCCTATTGCATCTATGCCCTGTAAATTTAGGGCAGCGATAGTAAATTCCGCTGATATTCTACCGTCACCTTTTACCTGAACATAATCTCTGACTCTTCTTAAAAGCCTGTTCGCGATTCTTGGCGTGCCTCGTGCTCTTTTTGCGATTAATCCAGCGCTTTCATCATCTATTTGCATACCTAAAACTGAAGCGGATTTCTGGATAATTTCTTTTAAATCCTGCCATGGATAAAAATCAAGGTGGTAATACATCCCAAACCTGCTGCGCAGCGCTGAAGTCAAAAGTCCTGAGCGTGTGGTTGCCCCAATTAAAGTAAACGGTTTAAGATTAAAATTAATTGTTTTAGCATAAGGGCCTTTATCAATAATAAAATCTATTTTATAATCTTCCATTGCGGGATATAGAAACTCTTCCACAACTTTTGAAAGTCTGTGGATTTCATCAATAAATAAAACATCTCCATATTCTAAATTAGTTAAAATACCGATTAAATCTCCAGCCCTGCCTATCGCGGGCCCGGAAGTCATAGTAATTTTTGTGCCCATTTGCTGAGCAATAATATGCGCGAGCGTAGTTTTTCCAAG
Source organism: Candidatus Omnitrophota bacterium (assembly GCA_003645745.1). GTDB lineage: Bacteria > Omnitrophota > Gorgyraeia > B26-G9 > B26-G9 > B26-G9. The sequence continues at coordinate 5,683 of QNCH01000038.1, read as the reverse complement.
TCCTGGGGGGCCTGAAAAAATCAAATGTTCCAACGGCTCTCCCCTTGTTTTAGCAGCTTGAAGAGCAATCTGCAAATTTTGCTTTATTTTATTTTGTCCAACAAAATCGTCAAATTGTTCTGGGCGCAGCGAAAGATTAAGCACCGAGTCTTCTTCAGTTTCCTGTTTTGTGAATACAGGCTGATGCAAAAAATCATCTTGTTCTGAATTATTTATGTTTAACTCTTTGTTTATAGACTTCATTTAAAAGCTCTTCTGAATTTTTAAGTTCCAGGTTTCTTTCTAATGCCTCTTTAACCATTCTTTCTGCTTCTTGTTTTTTATACTGTAATTGCAACAGCACACTAACGGCTTCCGCGATAAGGCCAGATTTAGTGTTGTGAACTTCAGGTTCAGTCTTTCCGGAAGATTGTATCAAAGCAAATTTTCCAACCTTGCCCTGTAGTTTAGCAATAATCTGCCTTGCTTTTTGCTGTCCTATGCCTGGCAGAGATTTTAAAAATTTTATGTCTTCGCAATCAATTGCCCTGGCAATTTCCGCAATTGGTTCGTTAATCGCCCTAACCGCGGCTTTTGGTCCAATACCTGAAACAGTAATAATCTTTTCAAAAAATTCCTTTTCTACTTCATTTAAAAAACCAATCAATATTGGGATGCTTCTGGAATGTTCTATATGTAAATAATGAAACGTCACAAATTCCACATTCCCGCGGTCAACTTTTAAACATTTAAGCACTCCTTGCGGCATAAGCAGATCATAGCCTAAGCCATTGACATCAATTAAGATTGAATTTTCATTTTTCTGAATAATCTTTCCACGAATACGACAAATCATAAAGCTATCTTTTTTTATTTAACGATGAATATAAAAAATTCTTTTTAGCAATATCAATATGAGTTAAAGCTAGAGCTAAAGCATCAGCAATATCATTAGGCTCTGGGATATCGTTTAAATTAAAAATTTGTTTTACTGTCTTCTGTATCTGTAATTTAGTTGCGCCGCCTGTACCGGTAACTGCTTGTTTGACTCTTTTCGCAGCATATCCTATAACAGGCATTTTAGCGCTGCCAAGCAAACAAATCACTCCTCTTGCATGTGCCATTAAGATTGCTGTACTCGGATTTTTATAATGCGAATATATTTGTTCTAAAGCTAAAACATCAGGAGAATATATTTTAATTATTTCTTTTAAAACTGTATAAATTTTATTTAACCTTATGCTCATACTGAGCTTAGAAGAAGTTTTAACCACACCTGTGGTTAAAATAATTTTTTGATTTTGCTGATTCTGTTCAACTACTCCATAACCTGTACAATTTAACCCAGGATCAACCCCCAAAACCCGCATCCTGCCCTCTACCCCTCAATTTTTTCTAAAATTTCGTCTGGAATATCAAAATTAGCATATACATTTTGCACATCATCATGGTCTTCAAGAGTACTGACTAAATTCAACACTTGCTGTGCAATCGATTTATCGCTGATTTTTACTGTATTATCAGGAATCATTGTAATCTCAGCAGAAGAATAAGCAATTTGATTATCCTCAACCGCCTTTTTTACATTTTCAAAATCTTTAGCCGCAATGCTGATCTCATAAGTTTTATCCTCAGTAACCATATCTTCAGCGCCATGTTCTAAAACTATATCCATAAGCTTATCTTCTTCAACCTGAGTGCTGTCTACCAAAATCAGGCCTTTCTTTTTAAAAAGCCAGCCCACAGAACCAGTACCTGCCATATTTCCATTTTTTTTAGTAAAAATACTGCGTATTTCAGCTGCAGCACGATTTTTATTATCTGTTAAAACTTCAACCAAAACTGCTACACCACCCGGGGCATAACCTTCATAAGTAATTTCTTCATAAATAACACCAGGTAATTCACCTGTACCTTTTTTAATTGCTTTTTCAATATTATCTTTAGGCATATTTGATTCTTTTGCTTTAGATATAGCTAAACGCAGCCGCGGATTAACTGCTGCGTCTCCGCCTCCTGTACGCGCGGCTATAGTTAATTCCTTTGTAATTTTTGTAAATATTTTACCTCTTTTCGCATCAGTTGCTGCTTTTTTGTGTTTAATACTTGCCCATTTTGAATGTCCTGACATAAAATAACTCCTCTATCTATTAGTTATCCAGCATTATATTTAACAATTTTAGTTTCAAACTTTTCCTCATTTTGTTCTCCATAAAACTTCCAACGCACTGTAATAGTTACTGTACATATCTGGCCTAAGAGGTCAGCGTCAACTTTATATTCAAAACCAGGATAATCCGCATAATTTTGATACTCTGAAGAGACAATATTAGTAATATTATCCTTAGCCGCGTCTTTAATCTCTTCAAATAAACTTCTGGCAATTAAAGTTGCTTTACTTAAATCATCCGCCTTTTTAGATGCCCTGAATGCTACAGGCAGATAACCCATTACCGCGGTTAACCCCATACCTAAAATTGCTAAAGCAATCACAACTTCAATTAATGTAAATCCTATTTTTTTTATTCTTATCAACAAAATATTACCTCATTTTAGCCTTTTAGTCTTTACTGCTTGTCTCTTTTGAACGAGCAATAATTTTTTCAGCAATTTTAACCGGCACATCTTCATAATGTGAAAACTTCATTGTATATGAACCGCGGCCATGTGTTAAAGAACGTAAATCAGTAGCATATTTAAGCATTTCAGATAACGGCACCTGAGCAGCAATTGTTTCATATTTTCCAACAATCCCCATACCCTGCATCTTTCCGCGCCTGGAGCTTAAGTCACCATTAATCGCACCCATATATTCAGGAGGGATCACAACTTCTATATCCATAACCGGTTCAATCAAAATCGGATGCGCTTCTAACACTGCTTTTCGCAAAGCCATTGCTCCGGCAATCTGAAAAGCCATATCTGAAGAATCCACATCATGATATGAACCGTCATAAAGAGTTACTTTTAAATCAACTAAAGGATAACCTGCTAATGCACCTTCAGACATTGCTTTACGTACACCTTTCTCAACTGAAGGGATATATTGTCTCGGAATAACTCCACCAACAATCTTATTTACAAATTCAAAATCACTACCATGCTCAAGCGGTTCAATTTCAACCCAAACATCTCCATACTGGCCGTGCCCGCCAGTTTGCCGTTTATATTTAGCTTGCGTTTTAGCGGATTTTTTAATTGTTTCACGATAAGGCACTTTTGGCGTACCTACCTCAACTTCGACTTTATAACGATTTTTTAACCTTGCAATAGTTATTTCTAAATGCAAATTACCCATACCTGAAAGAATCAATTCTTTTGTTTGCTGGTCTATAGAAATTTTTATCCCCTGGTCCTCTATGCTTAATTTTGTCAGAGCTTGAGATATTTTTTCTTCATCCTGACGGCTTTTTGGCTTTAAAGAATAAGATATTACAGGCTCTAAGTTCACCTTACAATTAAACAAAATTTTATTTTTAGCGTCGGATAAAGAATCGCCGGTAATTGTATTTTTTAACTTCGCTACTGCAGCAATATCTCCAGCGCAAACTGAATCCACAGGAATCTGCTCTTTACCCTGTAAAACATAAATCTGGCCAATACGCTCTGTTACTTCCCGATTTAAGTTTAAAAATTCCGTGTTTGAATTTAGTGTTCCTGAAACAACTTTAAAAAGCGTTAATTTGCCTACGTATGGATTTGAAATTGTTTTAAAAACAAAAGCATTAAACGCTCCGCTTGTTTGCGGCATAACTATCTTTTTTTCCTGCGTTTTAATTTCAAGGCCTTCTATGCCTTGTGTGTCAAAAGGCGCGGGGAGATAATCAACAAAAAACTGCACTAATTCTTTAATCCCAACCAAAGAAAATACATTACCACACACAACAGGAATAATTTTATTATCTTTAATTCCAGTTTTTAAAGCCTTAGTTATTTCTATAACAGTTAATTCTTTACCTTCTAAATATTCTTCAACTAATTCATCATCAACCTCAGCTACACTTTCAAGCAAACCTCTACGCAGTTGTTCTGCTTTATCCTGCTCCTGTTGTGATAATTTATCCCAGTTTTCTTTAGTTAGTAAATTTACTATACCTTTTAAATTTTCTGCTTTGCCTATAGGTAAAAAAACCGGAATACATTTTTTGCCAAAATTTTCCTGTAAAGTATCTAAAACTTTAAAATAATCTGTATTTTCCTTATCTAATTTACTAATAAAAATTGCTCTGGGCATATTCTGAGATTCAAGCGCGTCCCATGCTCTTTGAGTTCCTACTTCTATACCGTCATAAGCGCTGACAACCACCACCGCACTATCTGCCGCAGGAAGCACATTAAGTAATTCAAGGTGAAAATCAGCATAGCCTGGAGTATCAAGCAAATTAATTTTAGTTTTCCCTGCAATACAATGTAATAAAGATGTATTTATCGAAATTTTACGTTCAATCTCAATTTTGTCATAATCACTCGAAGAATTCCCATCCAAAACACTGCCCAAACGATTTGTCATTTCCTGTTTATAAAGTATTGCCTCCACCAGAGATGTTTTACCTGCGCCTAAATGGGAAACAAATGCTATGTTACGAATACTATTCTCATTATATTTATCCATTACCGCATACCCTCCTTATTCTTTTTCTAAATCGTTCCTCAGAATTTTGTGTTTAGGTTCCCCCCCCATTACACCCTTTCAATTAAAAAATTCTCAATTCACCAATTTCAATTTTTACCTCAAAGTCAATTCTTTTTTTAATTGTCAATTGATAATTGTGAATTGCCAATTGTCAATATTTATGACTCTTTGGAGTTTTGAGTGGATAAGTAATATTTATTGAAGTTTGTCATCTCCCAATTTTTGTCATTCCCTGCATAGCAGGACAGATGCCCGCAATGCTTTTAGCGGGCATTGTCCTGCTTGCAGGGAATCCATAATTGATTCCCCGCTTCATTCACAGATTACCATTTTTTCTACTATTTAAATCCAGGTAGCGGAAACCCTGCTTGAGAGGACACGGGTTACGACGACCTAACGCTGAGTGCTAAAATTCCCTGTTTATGACCGCACTGAGTATAGTTTGGTTAAAATAACCTGGGGAATTTTTTTCGTTGAGAATGAGCCCAAAAATTTTATATTTATGGTGCGGCCGGGGTGACTCGAACACCCAACACCCAGTTCCGTAGACTGGTACTCTATCCATTTGAGCTACGGCCGCAAAAAAATTACTTTTTTTGTTCAAACGTATCTATTTCTATGCCTCCTGAAAAAACAGCAAAAGCATTATACAGCACAGCAAGCAACACAAAAAATAATCCACCAATAATACCGCTAAATACTGCAAACCATAATGCCCCCAAAAAACCCGCGAATAAAGAACCAATATTTAAATTAAGGTGCAGCATAGTCTTAAAAAAATAATTAGCTATCTTTATATGCACTCCATTGCCGAATAATGCGATAATAAACCCTAAAACTAACCATAAACTGCCGCATAATTTAAAAACAGACTTAATCATAATACTTTTATATTCAAGTTTAGCCATTTCAACCATTCCTTTCTTATTTATACTCAAACGTAATTGGTTTGTAATTTTATGACATTTCCCTGTACTGCATCTTAAAACGTTCTTCATTCGTAAATCCTCAACGCAGCAAGCTGCGCCTGCGGTTTAGCTCAATCAGAACGTTCCAATCTACAGCACAGGG
>QNCH01000037.1 GCA_003645745.1 Candidatus Omnitrophota bacterium | reverse complement strand
GGGAAAAAAGAAAGCTAAAAGATTATTGCTTAAAGTTCATTAGCCTCGGATATTTTATAGCCTTAACGGAAAAGAACAATGAGATAAATCAAAACGCAATTTATCTCATCAGTCATTTGGGTGAATATTTTACATAATATATAGGGTAATTGTCCTGCAGGATATTTGAAACAAGGGAAAAGACAAGGGGATGGGTGAAAAATTTGGAAATTAACCCACAGATTCTGAGAAAGAGCCATAAACAATAATGGAGAATATAAAATATTTATTGCTTGCTTTGCTGCAGGGTGTGACAGAGTTTATCCCGGTTTCAAGTTCAGGGCATCTATCATTATTGCAGCATATTTTCAAATTTAAGCAGCCTTTAATTGTTTTTGATGTTTTATTGCATCTCGCTACTACTTTTTCAGTAATTATTTTTTTAAGGAAAGAGTTAGTTTTAATCTGGAAAGGGACGGTCAAGGCTTTTGGCAGGATGTTAAAAGGCGTTAAATTGTCTGTAGTATGGCGGGACTCTGATGAATTAAGGTTGTGCGGGATGCTGTTTGCCGGGATTCTGCCAGCAGTGATTGTTGGAGGGCTTTTTAGTGGCTTAATTGAAAAATTATTTAGCTCATTACGATTAGTTGGCATCAGCCTTCTTTGCACAGGAGTAATTCTATTTTTTACACAACGTAAATTTCAAGTAAAGGAATTGAAAAAAATAAATTTTATGAACGCGGTTATGATCGGCATAGCTCAGGCAGCAGCGATTATCCCAGGTATTTCCCGCTCTGGGGCAACAATTTCTATGGGTATGTTTTGTGGTTTAAAACGGGACGCAGCCTTTAAATTTTCATTTCTTTTGTCAGTGCCGACAATACTTGCTGCAGCGGTTTATAAATTAAGGGTAGGATTTGCAGATACCCAGATTTCTGTTATGTGTTTGATACTCTCTTTTATGGTTGCTTTTATTAGCGGGTATTTTGCGTTGTCTGTTCTATCAAAGCTTGTTAAACAGGCAAAATTGCATTATTTTGCTTATTATTGCTGGATATTAGGAGCAGCAGGTATTATTTTATCTTTTTAATGGAAATAGGTTAAGTTATGCGAGCAACTGATTGTTTGGTATTAATTCTTGGGGGAGGCAAAGGTACGCGGTTATTCCCTTTAACTTTAGAACGCAGTAAACCAGCGATTAATTTCGCGGGCAAATACAGGCTGATTGATATTCCTGTTTCGAATGGTATTAATTCAGGTTTTAATAAAATTTTTGTGCTTACTCAATTCCTTTCCGCGAGTCTCCATGAACATATTATGCATACATATCGTTTTGACAATTTTTCCAAAGGATTTGTGGAAATTCTTTCTGCTGAGCAAAACCATAAAAGTTCAGAGTGGTTCCATGGTACAGCAGATGCTGTGCGTAGAGTAATGAGGCATTTACGTTATATGCCGCAGGAATATGTTTTAATTTTGTCAGGTGACCATCTTTATCAGATGGATTACCGTGATCTTCTGCGTTTTCATTTAAATAAAAACGCGGATGTAACAATAGCTTCTATTTTAGTGGACGCTGAAGAAGCATCAAGAATGGGCGTTATTGACTGCCTTGATTCAGGCAGAGTAAAAAGGCTGATTGAAAAACCTCAGCATTTGGGCAGATTAAAAATAAAGCCTGAAATGAAGGGAGGAAAAAAGTCTTACTGTTCGTCTATGGGTATATATTTGTTTAAGCGTGATGTGCTTTTTGACATTCTTTCTACAACAAAAGCGGAAGATTTTGGCAAACATATTTTACCGATGTTGATAAAAAGAGACAAAGCAGTATACTCGTATAAATTTAAAGGCTATTGGCGGGATGTTGGCACAATTAAAAGTTATTATGAAGCAAGTATGGACTTAATCAGCAAGAAACCAAAATTTAATTTTTTTAATGAAAAACGTCCTGTTTTTACCCGCGCAAGGTTTTTACCTCCGAGTGAAATTATTGATTCACACTGTGTTAATACTCTTATTGCTGATGGCTGCAGAATAAAAAAAACGAAGATTGAAAATTCTATCATTGGTTTGCGCACTAAAATTATGGGTGGTTCTAAAATAAAAAATTCAATTATTATTGGCAATAATTATTATCAGAGAAGAATAAAAGGTGAATTAATGAAACCCTATATAGGCAAAGGAGTGGTTATTGAAAGGGCAATTGTCGGGAAAAATGTAACAATTGGAAATTTTTGCCGCATTACTGATAAACGCGGTTCTGCGGATATAGACAGAGATCTTTTTTGTGTGCGTGATGGGATAACTATTCTTAAAAGGGGTGTGAGCATTAAGCCGCGTACAGTAATTTAAGAATGTTTTTATGAATTTTTAATATACTCAAATTTATTACGTTTGAGTATAAAAAAAGGAGGGATGAAAAATGTTAGAATTGTTTGAAAAAATGATTTTAGCTGGAGCAGGGCTGGCAACTTTGACCAGAGAAAAAGCGGAGAAAGTTGTTGATACTTTAGTAGAAAAAGGGCAGCTAAAGTCAAAAGATAAGAAAGCTCTGGTTTCAAAGCTTTTAAAAGGCACAAAGGATTTTGAAAAAGATCTGGAAAATAAGATGAAAGGCGTTGCTTTTAATGTTGTGAAAAATTCTGAAAAGCAAATTGATATTTTGCACAAAAAATTAGAAAAACTTGCAAAGGAGTTAGAAGTAGAAAAAAAGAAGCATAGGCCAACTAATAGAGTTCAACCTAAATCTAAAACAAAAGCTAAGGCCAATCCAGCAGTAAAGGTTAAAAAGTAAACTTTTGGGCATTGCAGCAAAATTTGGTAAGTTTAAAAGAAGGGACAGGCTCTTAGCCTGTCCCTTCTTTTAAAGTGTGGTAATCGGGGGGGGGAGCCTTTAATATATTCAAATTTTCAAAGTAGATTCCCTGCATAGCAGGACAGATGCCCGCAGTCTTTTTAGCGAGAATCCATAAGTAAAAACTCCGCTTCAGTCACCGATTACAAAGTGTGCTGAATTTTTATTGTAAATGGGATGTTTTATGTTACAATAGGTTATATACTTAAACCTATTACATTTGAGTATAATAAAATAAGCATTTTTTGTAGTGTTCATAATATATAGGGAGTAGATATGATTAAAGAATCTGAAATTACACGTGCTATATTGAGTACGTCAGTTGAAGAATTTTTGGATAATTTAGAAGTTGATGTTGTTATTGCCGGAGCTGGCCCGTCAGGCCTTACTTGCGCGAGGTATGCGGCACTGCAGGGTAAGAAAGTAGTAATTTTTGAACGCAGGCTTAGCCTTGGCGGAGGAATGATTGGCGGGGGAATGATGTTTCCCCGAATAGTGGTGCAAAAGCAAGCTTCTTTAATTTTAAAAGAAATTAACGTTAAATTAAAAGAGTATAACGAACAATATTTTACAGCTGATTCTGTAGAAGCGATTTCAAAAATGGGTGCAGCTGCGATTGACGCTGGAGTAAGAATTTATCCGGCAATTGTGGTTGAGGATCTGGTAATCAGAGAGCAGGACAGGGTAAGCGGTGCGGTGATTAATTGGTCTGCTGTGCAAACAGCGGGAATGCATGTTGATCCTCTGGTGGTTATGTCTGAATATGTCGTTGACGCGACAGGCCATGAATGTGATTTAGCACGCACTCTGGAGAGGAAAAATCCGGATGTTAAGTTAACTACCAGTACTGGAAAGATTATTGGAGAAAAATCAATGTGGGCGGATCAGGGAGAAGACAGGATTGTCAGTAATACAAAGGAAGTTTATCCAGGCCTGGTTTTAACTGGTATGGCAGTAAACGCGGTTTTTGGCGTGCCGCGTATGGGCGCAATTTTTGGCGGTATGTTAATTTCCGGCAAGCGCGCGGCGGAATTAATGTTGATGACAAATGAGGCAGGATAGACAATAGAATATCCGACAATGTCATTCCCTGCAAAAAGCAGCAGGACATGCCCGCAATTTTTTAGCAGGGATTTAATAATTTTAAAGGTTATAAACTATGGCAAAAACTATTGCTGAGATTAATCAGAAAATAAAAAAAGGCAAAGCTGTTGTTGTTACAAAAGAAGAATTTTTAGAAATAATTAAAGATAAGGGCAGAAAAGCAACAACTAATTATGTTGATGTAGTGACTACAGGGACTTTTGGCCCAATGTGTTCATCTATGGCGCTTTTTAATATTGGCAGCGTTAAGCCGCGGATGAAAATACAGAAAGCTTCTTTAAATGATGTGCCTTGTTATTGCGGCTTAGCTGCTGTGGATATGTTGATTGGCGCTTCAGAGATTGCGGATAATGATCCGGCTAATGCTAATTATCCAGGTGAGTTTAACTGTGGTGGAGCGCATATTATAGAAGCTTTAGTTAGCGGCAAAGATGTAAGGCTTAAGGCATCTGCTTATGGCACAGACACATATCCGCGTAAGAGCCTTGAACAATTGATTAATTTGAAAAATATGAATAGTGCCTGGCTTTTAAATCCGCGTAATTGTTATCAAAATTATAGCGCAGCGGTAAATCTTTCTAAAAAAACAATTTATACTTATATGGGGATGTTGCGGCCGCAAATGGCTAATATTAATTATTGCAGCGCTGGACAACTCTCACCCCTTTTAAATGACCCATATTTTCGTACTATTGGCATAGGCACTCGGATATTTTTAGGGGGAGGAACAGGATATATTTTTTCTCAGGGCACACAATATAATATGGATGTGCCGAGGCAAAAATCCGGGCTGCCAATTGAACCTGCTGGGACATTGGCAGTACAGGGAGATTTAAAAACAATGAGTGCTGAATGGCTGCGCGCGGCGTCTGTTTTAGGTTATGGCGTGAGCTTAGCGGTGGGGATTGGTGTGCCGATTCCTGTTATTGACCAGCAAATGGTAGATTGCATCGCAGTGCGTGACCAAGACATTTATACTAATGTGTTTGATTATAGCAGGCTTGACGCAGAGAAAAGTTCTTATCTTGTGGGTAAAGTTAATTATAAAGATTTAAAAACAGGAAGGATTGTCTTAAAGGGCAAGACGATCCCAAGTGCCGGGCTTTCCAGTTATTTTAAGGCGCGGGAAATTTGCGAAATTTTAAAAACAAGAATACAGCAGAATAAGTTTCAGTTAACTGAACCTGTAGAAAAATTGTAGTAGTTAGGAGAATAGGGAGAATAGAGGACGTAGTTAGGTAATTAGGTATTGACAAAAATCTATGCAAGCTATACTCAAACGTAATAGGTTTGCAATTTTATGACATCCCCCTTATACTGCATCTTGAAACGTTTTTCATTCGCCAAACCTCAACGCAGCGAGCTGCGCCTGTGGTTTGTCTTAGGTCAAAACGTTCCAATTTAGGGCACATGGAAACGCCTAAATTTTGCAAACAAAGAAGTGGGGGTGAGCTTTCAGAATATTTTGATAAGCCGTTCTTCAATAAGGTTATCTATATAATCCGATGAGAAAAAAATTGCAGAAGAAAATGAATATCTAATTATCTAACTACGTCCCCTATAGGACCTATAGGAAATTAAATGATGTTATCATTTTGCGGCGGAAAACACTTAAGTAGTTACAAACAATTAACAAAAGATAAACCAATCAAAGATTTTCCTTTGCCTAAACAAGTGGTTTTACCTTTAATTCAGCATATCGGCGCACCAGCTGAAGTTTTGGTGAAAGTTGGAGATTTGGTAAAAACAGGCACAAAAATAGCTGAAGCTAAAAAATTAATCTCAAGCCCTGTGCATTCAAGCATTTCAGGCACAGTGTCTAAAATCGTTGATGCCCCTCATCCTGTGTTAGGGAAATGCAAATCTATATATATTGATTCTGATGGATTAGACACCTTTGATCCTGCTATAGTAAAAAGAAATAATTATGCAAATTTATCTAAAGATGAACTGCTTGCGATAATTAAATCCGCGGGGATTGTAGGGTTAGGCGGAGCAGCGTTTCCAACTTGTGTAAAATTAAACCCTCCCTGTCCGATAGATTCTTTTATTATAAATGCTGTTGAATGCGAACCATATCTTAATTGTGATTTCAGGTTGATGCTGGAAAGGACAGAAGATATTTTGCAGGGTATTCTACTTGTAAAAAGAATTCTTAATGTAGATAACGTTTTTATTGGTATTGAAGCGGATAAGCCTCAAGCTATAGCAGTAATGCGGACAGCGGTAAGAAAATTGAATCTGGCAATAGATGTGGTTAGTTTAAAAACTAAATATCCGCAGGGCGCTGAGAAACAGTTGATTAAAGCTGTTTTGGGCAGAGAAGTGCCTTCAGGAAAATTGCCGTTTGACGCGGGAGTAGTGGTCAATAATGTAGCAACTATTCTATCTGTTTATGATGCTGTTGCTTTGTCTAAGCCTCTTTATGAAAGGGTAATTACTGTTACTGGCAAGGCATTAAAAGAGCCGGCAAATTTGAAGGTAAGAATAGGCACAAAATTTAAGGAGATTATTGCTTATTGTCATGTAGGGACTAAACCTGTGAGTAAAATTATTATGGGCGGGCCAATGATGGGCCTGGCTCAGTTTACAGATGATCTGCCGGTGATTAAAGGCACTTCTGGAATATTACTACTGGCAGAAGATGAAGGATGTGAGTTTGAGCAGCAGCCGTGCATTAGGTGCGGACGTTGTGTGGATGTTTGTCCTATGCGGCTTTTGCCTTACGCGTTAAGTTTATGCGCGCAGAAACGCAGCTTTGATTTAGCAAGAGCGTATAATCCGTTTGATTGTATAGAATGCGGGTTGTGTACATATGTGTGTCCGGCAAATCGGAAAATTGTAGAACAGATTAAGTTAACCAAGATAGTTTTAAAATGAAAAATGATCAAAAAATATGTTTAACCGTAAATTGCGCTCCGCATATCCATACTCAAGAGAGTGTTGCTAAAATAATGTGGACAGTATTTTTCTGCCTGATTCCTGCAGGCATAGTAAGTATTTATATTTTTGGCTGGGCATGTTTGTGGATTATGCTTACAGCTGTTTTGAGCGCTGGTTTTACTGAATACTTAAGTTGTGTATTGCAAAAAAAGAAATCAACTTTAGCTGACGGCAGCGCTTTTTTAACTGGCTTACTTCTCGCTTATAATTTACCTCCGCATTCACCTCTTTGGATGGTATTTTTGGGGTCTTTTGTTGCGATATTGTTTGGAAAAGTTCTTTTTGGCGGTTTAGGCTCGAATATATTTAATCCGGCATTAGTGGGCCGTGTATTTTTAGTGGTTAGTTTCCCTGCTTTAATGACACATTGGCCAAAGCCTTTTTCTGTAGACGCGGTTACCGCTCCTACTCCTTTGGCAATTTTTAAAGATGGTTTTAGCGGGACAAATGTTTTAGCTGATTTGAGTGTGAATTCCTATTCTTATCTTGACCTGTTTTTGGGTTTTCGCGGAGGCTGTATCGGCGAGGTTTGTATTATTGCTCTGTTAAGCGGCGCGTTATATTTGCTTGTTAAGGGTTATATCTCCTGGCATATCCCAGTATCTTTTATTGGCACAGTGGCGATTTTTAGCTGGATTTTTGCTGGGGGAACATTTTTTCGTGGGGATTTTATTTTTCATCTTTTATGTGGAGGTTTAATCTTAGGCGCGTTTTTTATGGCTACTGATTATGTAACCGGCCCAATGACTAAAAAAGGAAAGTTAATTTTTGGTGTGGGCTGCGGGCTGATTACCAGTGTTATACGCTTATGGGGAGGATATCCTGAAGGTGTTTCTTTTTCAATTTTAATTATGAATGCGGCAGCTCCTTTAATTGACCGGTTTACAATGCCCAAAGTGTTTGGAAAATTAAAATGAAACAAATTATTATAGCTTTAGGATCATTATCGGCTCTTGGAGGGATTTTCGGCTTATTATTAGCCTGGGCATCTAAGAAGTTTTCTGTTGCAATTGATCATAGAATTACTGCGGTGACTGATCTTTTACCAGGAGCAAATTGTGGAGCTTGCGGCAGCGCTGGATGTGCTGCATTCGCGGAAGCTCTGGTCAATAAAGAATCTGAGCTTTCACGCTGCGTGGCCTGTAATGATCAGGCAAGATGCGAAATTAATAAAGTTTTAGGTATATCAAGCCTGCAAAATTGCGGAGAACAACAAGTCGCGGTGATTAAATGTGGAGGAGGCAAAAGTGAAAATAAATTTATCTATAAAGGGTTAAAAGACTGTAGGGCTTCAGCTGGATTTATGGGCGGGCATAAGCAATGCGAATACGCGTGTTTAGGACAGGGGACCTGTATTGAAGTTTGCCCTTTTGGCGCGATTGAAATGCAGGATATTGGTGTGCCTGTAATTAACCCTGAGCTTTGCCGCGGCTGTTTAAAATGTGTGCAAATTTGCCCGCGGAACATAATCGAGATGCATAGTAAAAAGAAAACAGTATATATTAATTGCAGTTCTTTGGAAAAAGGTGCGGATGTACTTAAAAAGTGTAAGTCCGGTTGTATTGGATGTGGAAAGTGTGTTAAAATATGTCCTGTTGGCGCAATAAAATTGGAAAATAATTTAGCAGTTATTGATTATACAAAGTGTATAAATTGTGGAAAATGTGTGGAAATTTGTCCTACAAAGGCAATTAAAAATACCTCGTTAATAAAATCTGTGGGGTAGGGATAGGTCTTGCCTGTGCGTGCAGCACGTAGACAGGCGTGGACTGTCCGTTAAATTCAGTAGGGGAAAAAAGAACTAAAATGTTATTGCTCAAGGTTATACTCAAACGTATTACGTTTGAGTATATTTGTTTTTCATTCTGACTACTGAATTCTGAATTTTTTTGAAATTATGAATATACATTCTTTTATCGTATTTATTGCTGGTTTTTTTATTTTATGCACACTTATTTTTTTCTCTTTTAGTAAGGGAAGGAAGTCTTATCTAGGCCTGCCATTTTTTTTAACCGCGTTTTCCAGTTTATGTTATTGCCTTTTGTACTTTGGGATGATTCAGTTTAGGTATGAACATAATATTTTACTTATCTGGGCGAAATTTTTTTCAATAGGCGCGTTTTTTATTGTGCCCTTGCTTTTAAATCTGATGTTTTCAGTTAGCGGCAGAAACAAGAGTTTAGTTAAAACTGTTATTGTGTTTTCTTTTATGCTTGGTTGCGCTGGTTTGCTTTACGCGTTTAATATTAATTATAGCGCGATGCGGTTTAAATTTTCTCCGTGGGGGAATGTGATTTCTTTGCATAGTGTCCCCTATGTTATTTATTTTGTAAACGCGCTTTTGTTTTTGCCTGTAGGCTTGAGTCTTGCGCAAATTTATAAAAAAGAAGGTTCTTTGCCCGCAATAGCAAAAAAACAGGCAAATTTTATTATGGCTGGAGTATATATTTGCAGCATAGGCTTGTTTTTAGATTTTTTGCATGTCTTTGATATAGATGTTTTTCATATAGGATTACTTTTCTTAGGAGCAGGTATTATGCTTATGGCGTATGCAATCAATAATTATAGGTCTTTGGAGCTTGATTTAATTTTAAGTAAAGTAATTAGTGCTATTTTATTTATTTTTCCTGTAATTGTGCTGCATAGTTTGCTGACGGGTTTTCTTTTGCAGCCATTGGGATTTTTATTCGCGAATTCGTTTTCATTAATTGTGGTCATTTTTCTTTTCTTTTTTACTCCATATAGTAGATTTATAAAAGATATAACTGAAAAAATAGTTTGCCGCGGCAGGTATGACTATCAGAATGTTTTGCGGGAATTTACTAAAAATTTGATGGGTATACTTGATTTAGAGCAGCTGCTTGATTATGCAATCCATTTACTTGTTCAAACTCTGGAAATTAATAAGATTGCAGTATTTTTGCAAAATGGCACTAAGGATATGTTTTTTATTAAGGCGTGTTATGGCATAGATGCTAAGACTCAACAGGATTTAAAGTTTTCCGTGCAAGATGAGTTTATAAAGCAAATACAAAAAAGTAATAAAGTTATAATACTCGAAGAGCGCAAACTTTACTTTGATTCTATTGGGACTATGGCGAATTTTTTTCAATTAGGCAAAATAAACGCAGAGGTAGTTCTGCCCTTATTTTTTAAGGAAATGTTCATTGGATTTATTGTTTTAAGTCAAAAGAGTTCAGGAGGTATTTATAACAGGGGGGATATTCGTGAGCTGAAGGCGTTTGCTGCTGAGGCTGCTATAGCAATTGAGAATGCTAATGTTTATCATGACGCGATTATTGATAAAATGACCAGAGTTTTTAATCAGAATTATTTTATGATTCGCTTAAGGGAAGAAGTCTCCCGGGCAAAAAGATATGGACAGCCGCTTGCTTTGTTGATGCTTGATATTGATAGTTTTAAAAAATTTAATAATACATTTGGTTATGACGCGGGTGATTTTTTTCTTGAAAATCTTGGAGTTTTATTGAAAGTTAAGCTTCGCACTGTAGACATTCCAGCGCGTTACGGCAGTGAAAAATTCGCGGTGATTGTTTGCCCTAATCTGGTTAATGATAAGCAAATCAGTTCGCCAGCGGAAATTATAAGGAAGCATATTAGCGGGGCAATGACTGCAGCGGAGAGACTGAGTAACAGCATCAGGGATTTAAAAGTTGAGTTCCATGGAAAAATTTTAGGGGCAACTGTAAGTATTGGGGTGGTTTATTATGATGGGGTTGATGAGCATTTTAATGCTGAGCAGTTTATTAAACAAGCAGAAGTCGCGTTGAGTATGGCAAAAAACGCGGGCAGGGATAAAATAATTTTTTTTAATGAGCAAAATTAAAGTTTTAGTCCTCAGAACTGCTGGCACAAATTGTGACCAGGAAACAAAAACTGCTTTTGAATTTTTAGGGGCAGGAGTTGATGTTTTACATATAAATAATTTTATTAAAAGCAGGTACCGGATTTATGATTATCAGATTCTTGCTTTGCCAGGAGGTTTTACCTATGGTGATGATATTTCTGCAGGCAGGGTTCTTGCTAACCAGTTACGGTTTCTCCTGGAGGAGCAGATACGCAGGTTTTATAATGAAGGTAAGATTATTCTGGGTATTTGTAATGGATTTCAAGTGTTGGTGAAAGCAGGAATTTTACCTTATGGCCCTTTTTCTCAGGGAGAGGCAAGTCTGGTTTTTAATACTTGTGGGCATTTTGTAGATAAATGGGTGTATCTGAGAGTAGAATCTTCAAAATCTTTATGGTTTAAAGGAGCAGAAACGGTTATTTTTCTTCCTATTGCTCATGCTGAAGGAAGGTTTGTAGTTAAAGACAATAGCATCACCTTGACTTTGC
>QNCH01000036.1 GCA_003645745.1 Candidatus Omnitrophota bacterium | reverse complement strand
TTGAATTGAATTTAAAATTAACATTGTAATTTAACTGTATTGTTGGGATGTTTAGGATGAAAAAAGAATTAATCAGAAATTTTTGTGTGATTGCGCATATTGACCATGGTAAATCTACTCTTGCTGACAGGATTTTGGAAATTACCGGCACAATAGAAAAAAGGCAGCTGCAGGAACAGATATTGGATAATATGGAATTAGAAAGGGAAAGAGGCATTACGATTAAAGCTTCTGCAGTAAGAATACTTTATTCCGCGAATAATGGCAGCCAATATCAGTTAAATCTTATTGATACCCCAGGACATGTTGATTTTAGTTATGAAGTGGCAAAATCGCTTTCTGCTTGTGAAGGCGCTTTACTACTCGTTGACGCGGCGCAGGGTATAGAAGCCCAGACCGTAGCTAATTTTTACCTTGCGGAAAATCAGAATTTAACAATTATCCCGATAATTAATAAAGTTGACCTGCCGCATGCTGACTGTGTGAATGTGAAACGGCAGATCCAGGATGTATTTTTAATTGAAGACGAGCCAATATTGGCCAGCGCGAAAATTGGCAAGGGCGTTGAGCAGGTTTTAGAAAAAATAGTAGAAAAAATTCCGCATCCTTCAGGCAGTAATGACGCCAAACTGCAAGCGTTAATTTTTGATTC
The DNA here is from genome assembly GCA_003645745.1 of Candidatus Omnitrophota bacterium. GTDB lineage: Bacteria > Omnitrophota > Gorgyraeia > B26-G9 > B26-G9 > B26-G9. Next base: position 10,821 of record QNCH01000036.1, on the reverse strand, counting down.
TGTGTTTAATAATTTTAAGGGTGTAATTGTTTATGTGCGTGTAGTTAATGGAGTGCTTCGGCCTAAAATGCAGGTTAAGTTTATGGCTACAGGCAATCAATATGAGGTTTTAGAAACCGGGATATTTAAGCCTGAACCGGAAAAAGTAGATAAACTTGAATGCGGGGAAGTTGGTTATATTTGTTGTAATATTAAAGATCCTGCTGAAATATTAATTGGCGATACAGTTACAGATTTTAAAAATTCTTGTCTTATCCCTTTGCCTGGATTTAAGAAAATGCAGTCTCTGGTATTTTGCGGGCTTTATCCGGTAAACAGCAAGGATTTCTCTCATTTACGCATAGCATTAAATAAATTAAAATTAACTGATGCGGGTATTGTTTTTGAGCCTGAAACAAGCAGTGCTTTGGGGTTTGGGTTTCGCTGCGGATTTTTAGGGCTTTTGCATATGGAAATTGTGCAGGAGCGCCTGGAAAGAGAATTTCAGCTAAATCTTGTGGCTACAACGCCTGGTGTTGTTTACCAGATTAGTCAAACTGATGGGCAGGAAGTAGAAGTGGACAGCCCTTCAAAATTTCCTGAAGCAGTTAAGATTGTTTCTATAAAGGAGCCTTATATTGTGGCAATTATGATTGTGCCGCATGAAAATTTAGGCGCAGTAATGAGTTTGGCTCAGTCAAGGCGCGGCATTTATAAAACTAAGGAATTTTTAGACGAGAAGAGAATGATGCTTACTTATGAATTTCCTTTAGCAGAAATTATTGTTGATTTTTATGATCAGTTAAAATCGTTGACCAGGGGGTATGGTTCTGTTGATTATGAGGTTAAAGGTTATCGGGAAACACAATTAGTTAAACTTGATATTTTAATTAATCATGATTTATGCGACGCGTTGTCATTTTTAGTGCATAAAGATAGTGTGCAGTATAAAGGCAGGCAGATTGTTGTGAAATTGCGGAAGTTAATTCCGAGACAGCTTTATGACGTGGCAATTCAGGCTGCAGTTGGCGCTAAAGTGATTGCCAGAGAAACAGTAAAAGCAATGGGTAAAAATGTTACCGCAAAATGTTATGGCGGCGACATCAGCAGAAAGAGAAAACTCTGGGAAAAACAGAAAGAGGGACGCAAGCGGATGAAACAGTTTGGCAAAGTGCAAATCCCTCAGGAAGCTTTTATGGCTATTTTAAAAATATAATATACTCAAACCTATTACGTTTGAGTATAATCGCCCTTATAAATAAATAATGGAGGATAGAATGTATTCAAAGATAAAAACAATAGTTAAAAGGTATGCTTTAAATCCTAAAACTAAAGCAGTGTTTAAAGAGTACGCGGAATCTTTACTGATTGCCCTTGTCCTGGCAATGATTATCCGTACCTTTGTAATTCAGGCATTTAAAATCCCTACAGGCTCAATGAATCCAACATTAATTGCTGGTGACCGTATTTTAGTAAATAAATTTATTTATCGGTTTCGTAAACCAGAAAGAGGAGAAATTGTGGTTTTTAAATATCCGCAAAATCCTAAATTACCTTATATTAAAAGGTTGGTTGGTGTTGGCCCTGAAAATATAGAAATCAGAGACGGCCGTATTCTGATTAATGAAGAGGAAACGAATAATCAGCACATAACTCCGAGGTTCTATTATAATCGTGGTGATTATGCCCAGGCTGGCCAGACTATAGATATCCCTGAAGATAATTTTTTCGTTTTAGGAGACAATAGCGGAAACAGTAAAGACTCACGTTATTGGGGATTTGTGCCGCGTAAAAATTTTCTTGGCAAAGCGCTTTTGATTTACTGGCCTTTAAATAGACTTCGGCTGTTGAAATAATTTTGAATAAAAAATGAATAAGCAGATGGGTAAAAATAATTTAGTTGCAATCATCGGCAGGCCTAATGTGGGTAAGTCTTGTTTGTTTAATCGCTTAGTGGGATACAGACAGGTGATCGTAGACCAACAGGAGGGGATTACCAGAGACAGAGTTTATGCTTCTGTTGACTGGGACAGGCGAGATTTTGCGATTGTAGATACAGGCGGGATTTGTTTTTCCGCTCAAGGAAATATTAATTTTTGTATTTTAAGTCAGGCTAAACAAGCTGTGGAGGAAGCAGAACTTTTACTTCTTGTTGTGGATTCAAAAATCGGCCCGGTTGCCGCTGATTTAGAAATAATAGAATTTTTGCGTCCATTTAAGAAAAAAATTATTTTAGTGCCTAATAAGGCGGATAATTCATTAGAATTAAATTCTTTATCTGAATTTTACGAAATGGGCATAGAAGCGATTGTTGCTGTTTCAGCGCTGCATGGCTTAAATATTGATGATTTGCTTGACTTGGTGATTAGTAAATTAGATTTTAAAGAAAAGGCAAATTTAGAAGAAAAATTGGGTTTAAAAGTTGCAATAATCGGCAGGCCTAATGTGGGAAAATCTTCATTTTTAAATAAGATATTAAAACAGGATAGAATGATTGTTGATGATTTCGCGGGTACAACCAGAGACGCGGTAGATACTGCGTTTATTTTTAATGAACAGGAAATGATTTTAATTGATACTGCGGGCATTAGAAGGGCAAAGAAAACTTATCGGGGTATAGATATATATTCGAGTTCACGCACAATTTCAGCAGTTAAAAGGGCTGACGTTTGTGTTTTGCTTTTAGACGCTGGCACCGGTATTTTACGCGACGATATGCAACTTTTTAAATTAGTTAAAGATCAGGGAAAATGTTGTGTTATCTTGATTAATAAAGCGGATACAGTAAACTTAAAATTAAAAAATTGTCTTGAGACACTTAACTTGAAAGCATATTTTATCAGCTTTGCTTTTGTGGGTTTGTGCTCTGTAAAATTTGACAAAAGTATGGATTTTGCTTTAAAATTTGTTCAAGCAGCTTGGGAGAATAGTCAAAGGAAAATATCACAGCAGCAATTGAATAAAATATTAAAAAATATTATCACAAATGTTAAGGGCAAAAGCTCAAGGGAAAATTTAAAATTACATTATCTTACTCAGGTCAGGCGAAATCCGCAGACTTTTGTTTTAATTGTGAATAATCCTGCATTTGTGAAAACTTCAGATTTAAGATATGTGGAAAGAGAATTAAGAAAGAATGATAATTTTCAAGGCGCGCCAATAAAAGTGTTATTAAAAAGGAAGACAAAACAGAAAAATGTTAAAAATTAGTTTAGGCATATTATTAAGTTATTTGTTAGGAGCTGTACCCGCGGCTTATATTTTAGTTAAAGCTTTTAAAGGTGTGGATATCAGGACTTATGGCAGCGGCAATGTTGGAGCAACTAATGCCTCAAGAATTTTGGGCAAATGGCTTGGTGCGGTGGTATTGGCGTTTGATATTTTTAAAGGTTTTTTTGTTGTAATAATCTTATCTAAGTTTTTCTTATGTCCTGAAATTGAGCCGGAAATTATTAAAGCTTGTTTTGGTTTAGCAGTGGTTTGCGGCCATATTTTTAATGTATTTTTAAGTTTTAATGGCGGCAAGGGAGTTGCCACAAGCGCTGGAGTGCTTTTAGGGATTGCTCCGTATTCTATTTTACTTGGAGCAGTGTGTTTTGTAATTGTTTTGTTGATTTCAAGATATGTGTCAGTAGGGTCAATGGTTTCAAGCATTGTGGTGCCGTTTTATTTGTTAATTATAGGAGGCCACTATAGTTATATAGTTTTGAGCGCTTTATTATGTATTTTAATTGTGGCAAAACACAAGACAAATATAAAAAGGCTGCTCAGGCGCAGTGAAAGGAAAATTTTTAGCAAAAAATGAAAATTACAATTATTGGAGATGGAGGGTGGGGCACAGCATTAAGCGTGCTTCTATCTAAAAAAGGAATTTCTGTAACACTCTGGGGAGCGTTCGCGGATTATATAAATATTTTAAAACAAAAAAGGGAAAATTTAAAATTTTTGCCTGGGATTACTATTCCTGAGTCTGTAAAATTTACAGATTCTTTGGAAATTGCTTTAAAAGGCGCGGAGATTGTTGTTTTAGCAGTGCCAGCGCAATATATGCGCGGTGTATTGCGGAAAATTAAAAAATATAACTGTGCTTTAATAAAATTTTTGACTGTGGCTAAAGGCATAGAACTTGAAACTGCGAAATTTATGTCTGAGGTAATTTGTTTGGAGCTTGGCAAAGTTAAATTGGCGGTATTGTCCGGGCCTAATATTGCCTCTGAGGTGGCTCAAGGTATCCCTTCGGCGTGTGTGTGCGCTTCTTTAGATAAAGATTTAAGTTTAGAAATTCAGGAAATTTTTACTTCTAATCTGTTTCGGGTTTATACACATAACGATTTAATCGGCGTGGAATTAGGCGGGGCATTAAAAAATGTTATTGCGATTGCTTGCGGAATTTGTGACGGTTTAGGCTTTGGTGCGAATACAAAAGCAGCGCTTTTGACCCGTGGATTAGCGGAAATAACCCGTTTAGGCAGAGCATTGGGCGCTGATTATAAGACTTTCAGCGGGTTGTCTGGAATGGGTGATTTAGTTGCCACCTGTTTTAGTGATAAAAGCCGCAACCGCTATCTTGGAGAGCAAATAGGTAAGGGAAAAAAACTTTCTGAAATTTTGTCAGGTACAGAAATGGTTATTGAAGGAGTGGTTACCACAAAATCTGCTTTAAAAGTTGCTACGGAGCATAATTTATCTCTGCCTATAACAAAAGAAGTTTTTAACGTTTTATTCGAAAATAAAAAACCTGGTTTAGCAGTTATGGATTTAATGTCCAGGGCAAAGAAAGAAGAAACAGATTCCCCAGATTAGAATTGTTGCGTAATAATCGGGGTGTGGCTCAGTTTGGCTAGAGCGCTGCGTTCGGGACGCAGAGGCCGGTGGTTCAAATCCACTCACCCCGACCATTCAAAAATTTTTAAAAGTTCAAAGGGATTTGTTTGCTCACTCCGCTGTCTTTGCGGGGAATTTATACTCAAACTTATGCCTCGTTAATAAAATTTGTGGGTAGAAAATGATTGAAATGGTTTGTAATTTATTATAACAAAAGGAATTAGAAGTCAAGTCTGTAGGGACAGGTCGTAGCCTGTCTGTTAAATTTAGTATGGGAAAAAGTAAAGCTAAAACATTTAACCTGAGTAATTGGTGACTAAAACTGAGTTTTATACTCAAACGTAATAAGTTTGCAATTTTATGACGTCCACCTCACGCTGCCTCTTGAAATGTTCTTCATTCGTAAATCTTTAGGCGCAGCAAGCTGCGCCTAAGGTTTGTCTTAAGTTAGAACATTCCAATCTAGGCACAGGGAAACGCCTAAATTTTACAAACCAATTGCGTTTGAGTATAAAAAAATAATGCAAAAGCAACCAAACATTGCCCCTTTTATAAAAAAGAAAGCAGTATCAATAATGCTCAAAGTAACAGCCCAGCAGATGAAAAACATTGATCATCTCGCGCAGGAGAAGTTTTTCATCCCTGGCATAATTCTTATGGAAAACGCAGGCCTGCGTGCTGCAGAGGCTGCTGTGAGTCTGCTTAAGCGCAGAAAGGATAAAAGAATATTTATTTTTTGTGGGCCTGGCAATAATGGAGGAGATGGATTTGTGGTTGCAAGGCATCTTATAAACAACGATATAAAGGTGCTGGTCTTTTTATTAGCTGAGAGCCAAAAACTCAAAGGCGATGCGCTTATAAACTATAATATCCTAGTAAAGATGAAAGCGCCGGTAATTGAATTTGCCAACATTTTTCATCTTAAAAACGCAAAGCAGACACTAAAAAAAGCAGGGTTAATAATAGACGCTATTTTTGGGATAGGATTAAATAAAAATATTGAAGGGGGATTTGAAAAGATAATAGATCTGATCAATCAGAGCGGAGTACCGGTACTTTCCCTGGATACTCCGTCTGGACTTTGTGCTACAACAGGAAAAATTTTAAAAACTTGCATTAAAGCGCATACTACAGTAACTTTCGCAGCGGCAAAGAAAGGTTTTTTTATCAAACAGGGGCCCGATAAAACAGGAAAGCTTTTGATTGCAGATATTAGTATGCCGCGCGGATTATTACGTCATAGGAAAACGATACACTAAATACTTTCTGCTAATAATTTAGAAAAACGCCTCAAAGAACATATACTCAAACGTAATTGGTTTGTAATTTTATGACGTTCCCCTCACGCTGCATCTTGAAATGGTCTTCATTCTCCAAACCTCAACGCAGCGAGCTGCGCCTGTGGTTTGACTTAAGTCAGACCGTTCCAATCTACAGTACAGGGAAACGCCTAAATTTTACAAACCTATTACGTTTGAGTATACTTTAAAAAAATTAATTATGTTTAAATGATAAGTTTACGGTTTACAAAAAATTTGAGAAAAGTATTGACAATTTTATAACTGATACTATAATAATGTCAGTTAATGAATGAGGTTTCTATGAAATTATTAACAAAACATACAGATTACGCTATCAGGGCATTGTTAGAGCTTGCTGGCAGCAAGGATGAATTCCTTTCCGCGCAGCAGATTGCAAAACGACAACGTGTTCCTTATCAGTTTTTAAGGCAAATATTACAAGGGCTGATCAAAGATAAATTAGTCATCTCAAAAGAAGGAAGAGGCGGCGGATTTAGGATTAACAAGCATCCTTATTTAATTTCAATAGTTGATGTTATCGTAATTTTTCAAGGCAATATTCAGCTCTCAGATTGTATGTTTAGAAAAAAATTGTGTATTAACCGTGCGAATTGTGTTTTGAGAAAGCAGATTAATCGAGTTGAAAAATTGGTGAACAAGGAATTTAAGGGAATTACTATTGGTTGTCTTTTAAGGGATTTAGAAAAACCAAAAAGGAGGGGGTAAATGTTTTGTTATCAGTGTCAGGAAACAATTAAAAATACCGGCTGCACAAAGGGAGGGGCATGTGGAAAGAAAGAGCAGACTGCAAATTTACAGGATTTACTAATCTATGTTTTAAAGGGAATTGCTGTTTATGCTCAAAAAGCAAAAGAAAATGGGATAAAGGATAGCGGAGCTGGTTTATTTACTGCAAGGGCGCTTTTTGCGACAATTACAAATGCTAATTTTGATGATCAGCGAATTATCTCGTTAATTCAGGAAGGATTATTTATCCGTGATCAGCTTAAAGAGAAAAGCGGCGTTTCAGCAGATCAAACCCTTTATGATGCTGCTTTGTGGCACGCTGATGAAGTATCAGAATTTTATGATAAGGCAAAAGAAGTTGGAGTGCTTTCTACTGAAAATGAGGATGTGCGTTCTCTGCGTGAATTGCTTATCTATGGTTTAAAAGGTTTGGCAGCCTATACAGAACATGCGGCTGTTTTAGGTTTTGAAAAGCAAGAAATATATGAGTTTATCATGGAAGCATTGGTCTCAACAACAAAAAATCTTTCAGTCGATGAAATGGTTGCTCTTGTCTTAAAAGCAGGGAAAGTCGCGGTTAGTGCAATGGCTATTTTAGATGAAGCTAATACAAAGACTTACGGTAATCCTGAGATTACGAAAATTAATCTCGGAGTTCGCGGTAATCCCGGAATTCTTATCTCAGGACATGATCTTAAGGATATGGAAGAACTTTTAAAACAGACTCAAGGTTCAGGAGTAGATGTTTATACTCATGGCGAGATGCTTCCAGCAAATTCTTACCCGGCTTTTAAAAAATATGAACATTTTGTTGGTAATTATGGTAATGCCTGGTGGCAGCAAAATAAAGAATTTACAGCATTTAATGGCCCAATTCTAATGACCACAAATTGCATTATTCCTGTTGGAGATTCTTATAAAAATAGAATTTTTACAACAGGTTTGACCGGCTATCCTGGGGTTAAACATATCCCTGACAGGAGAAGCGGGCAACAAAAAGATTTCTCTGAAATTATTGCCTTAGCAAAAACATGCCAGCCGCCGCAGGAGCTTGAGAAAGGTGAAATCATTGGAGGTTTCGCGCATAACCAGGTGCTTGCTCTGGCTGAAAAAATAGTTGAGGCAGTAAAATCAGGCGCGATTAAGCGCTTTATTGTAATGGCAGGTTGTGATGGAAGGCATTCTACAAGAAATTATTTTACTGAAGTTGCGAAAAATTTACCAAAAGATACAATTATTTTAACAGCCGGGTGCGCGAAATATCGCTATAATAAATTGAATCTTGGAGATATTGGAGGTATCCCCAGGGTTCTTGATGCTGGCCAGTGCAATGATTGTTATTCTTTGGTGGTTATCGCGCTTAAATTAAAGGAAGTATTTGAATTAGATGATATTAATGAACTGCCTATTTCTTTTGATATTGCCTGGTATGAACAAAAAGCAGTAGCTGTATTGCTTGCGCTTTTGCATTTAAATGTAAAGGGTATAAGGCTTGGCCCGACTTTACCTGCTTTCTTGTCTCCTAATGTAGTTAAAGTTTTGGTTGAGAAATTTGAGATTAAGCCTATTGGCGAGGCCAAAGATGATATTGAGGCAATGTTAGCAGGAGTATAGTGGTGTGCAGTCCACGAATTTTTTTTGGGGGGGGGTATGAAACAAGGCAGGAAAAATAATAAAGAAGTGAAAACAAAAATACACGCAATGCCTTTAAAACCAAAAGCATCCTTTGATAATTTTAGAAACATTGATCAAAAATTGGCAGTTGCTGTGGGAAATCTTTGGGGTATGGTCTGGGGAAAATCAGATCCAGCAATTGATCAAAAAACAAAGTTACTGTTATCTTTGGCAAACGCGGTAGGCGCTGGACGTATAAGGCAGGCTGCCCGGGAATTAATTAAAGCCTATTCGCTTGGGGTTACAGTAGACGAGTTAGACGAGCTTTTTATGCTTTTTATTTGGAATCAGGGTATTGGTAATTTTGCTTCAGAAATTGGGACTTCAGTTCTTTTTAAGGCATATCAGATGATCAAGGAAGCTGATACACAGGGAGTACAGAGAGAACAAATTTTAAAAAAGCTGATAGAAATATTTGGTGAAGAAAATCCGGACGTTTCAATAAGGTAGCAAGGTAAATAAAAAGAGAGGATAGGAATGGAAAAATTTAAGTGTATGGTTTGAGTATATATCTATGATCCTGCGGAAAATAATAGTATCGCGTTTTCGGATTTGCCTGATGATTGGGTTTGCCCTGAATGCGGGGTGGATAAGTCTCAATTTGAAGAAGTTAAAGAATAACCAATAAAGTGAGTATATAGAGATTAAAAAAGGAGGGATTTAGGATGGCAGATTTAAAAGGAACAAAAACAGAAAAAAATCTTCTTGCGTCATTTGCCGGTGAATCACAGGCAAGGAATCGTTACACGTATTTCGCCTCAGCCGCGAAAAAAGCAGGTTATGAGCAAATAGCCGCAATATTTCTGGAAACAGCGGATAATGAAAAAGAGCATGCAAAGAAATTTTTTAAGTATCTCAAAGGTGGAGCTGTAGAGATAACAGCGGTTTATCCTGCAGGAGTAATCGGCGATACAGCAGCTAATCTTCTTGCCGCAGCAATTGGCGAGAATGAGGAGTGGACAAAGCTTTACAAACAAGCTGAAGCAACAGCAAGAGAAGAAGGCTTTAACGATGTAGCTGATACTTTTAAGGAAATAGCTGAAGTAGAACAGCAGCATGAAGAACGTTACCGTAAGCTTCTTGCTAATGTTAAACACGGCAAGGTATTTAAACGTGATAAGGCTGTTAAATGGAAGTGCCGTAACTGTGGTTATGTACATGAAGGAAAAGAGGCTCCTGATTTATGCCCGGCTTGTACACACCCTCAGGCTTATTATGAGATTTTGTCTGAAAACTATTAATTATCCTCAAACGCAATTGGTTTGCAATTTCAGAACGTCCCCCTCACACTGCATCTTGAAATGTTCTTCATTCGTCAATCCTTAGGCGCAGCAAGCTGTGCCTAAGGATTGACTTAGGTCAGAACATTCCAATCCAGGGCACATGGAAACGCATGAATTTTGCAAACTAATTGCGTTTGAGTATATTTAGTTGCAAATGGTTATAAAGAAAGATTTTTGTCATTCCCACAATTTTTTATCGTAAAATTTATGGTTAATAGGATAGTTGGATAAGAGGGGCTATTACCTATAAATATTCACAATTCACAGTTCACAATTATCAATTGACAATTAAAAAAAAGAATTGACTTTGAGGTAAAATTGAGAATTTTTTATTTTAAATAGCGGGAATCTAATTTAGCACGGAAGGGGGATTAATATGAAAGGTATAGTATGTAAAGTATGCGGTTATGTAGCAATAAATGGGATTGTGCCTCAGCAGTGCCCTGTGTGCAGGGCAAAATCTTTTGAAGAAAAGGATGACGCGCTGAAGGCTTCTGCTGATAAAGCCGAAGTTGGAGAGTCTGAAAAAAAACATATTCCGGAGATAACAGTTATTAAAGAATGCGGACGTATTCCACAAGGATGTCAGGATGTTAATGTTAAGGTAGGGGAAATAGAGCATCCAATGATGCCTGAACACAGCATAGAGCATATTGATTTTTATGTAGACAGAGAATTTGTCTCACGAGTAATGCTTACTCCTGATAAACTGAGATCCGCTGCTACGTTTCATTTAAAGTCAGGCTCAGGAAAGATTTCTGCGATTGCGTTGTGTAATCTGCACGGAGCATGGTTTAATGAAGTAGAGTTTTAATTTTTTTTGCCTGGTTAATATACTCAAACCTATTACGTTTGAGTATATATTACTAAGGGGCAGTAAACAGTTAAAATAGGACATTTAAAATAGGACATTTAAAATAGGACATTTTCATTTTGCCTTGACATTTGGTTCATTTGGTATTGACAATAAAGCTGATAAGTGCTATACTTTAATAAAAGAGAAATAAAAACAT
>QNCH01000035.1 GCA_003645745.1 Candidatus Omnitrophota bacterium | reverse complement strand
CGAATCAATATGTAGCGTGAGGGGGGGGCGTTATAAAATTGCAAACTTATTATGTTTGAGTATATACGTTTTGAAGTTATCTTCTACGCGCCTATAGCTCAATGGATAGAGCAATAGTCTTCGGAACTATGTGTTGTCCGTTCGAGTCGGACTAGGCGCATTTTACGTATTGACCTGCGGGATATTTTTTGTTATACTCAAAACTATTACGTTTGAGTATAGATACAAGACTAAATTTATGGGCCGTTAGCTCAATTGGCAGAGCATCTGCCTCTTAAGCAGAGGGTTGAAGGTTCGATTCCTTCACGGCTCACCATTTGAGAACAAGTTTTGCAAATAAGGGGAATGCGGACGTGGCGGAATTGGCATACGCGTACGGCTTAGGACCGTATCCCTTGTGGATGAGAGTTCAAGTCTCTCCGTCCGCACCATAATTATATACTCAAACGTAATAGGTTTGTAAAATTTAGGAGTTTCCCTGTGCCATAGATTGGAACGATCTGACCTAAGCCAAACCTTAGGCGCACGCAGCTGGCTGCGTTGAGGTTTGGCGAATGAAGAACGTTTCAAGATGTGGTGCAGGGGGACGTCATAAAATTATAAATTTATTACGTTTGAGTATACTTTGCGGCGGTAATTCAGCTGGTAGAATGTCTGCTTGCCAAGCAGAATGTCGTGGGTCCGAATCCCATCCGCCGCTCCAAAATATAATTCCCAAATACATATACTCAGGGTGGTTATAAACAGGGAATTTTAGTACTCAGATTTAAGCAGGATTTGGTTGATTTTATTGAGCAAAACCGCAGCAATAGCAAGGTTTTTTTGAGAATTTTGTGATAGAGAATCAGTGACTGTCTAAATATAAGAGATGCTAAAAGTATAATTTATAGTCCCTAAGTTGTTTTGTGACAATTTCGTTGTGCATGGTTTTATTGTGAAGGAGATTGATTTTAGTGAAAGTAAATGTTAAAGATGAAGGTAAGTGCTATAAACGGCTTAAAATTGAATTGTCTAAGAATATTTTGGAAACAGCATTTGAAAATTATTATTTGGACTTAAAGAAAAAAACTGTTTTGCCTGGATTTAGAAAAGGTAAGGTTCCAAGGGAAATTATAGAAGAACATTTTTCTTCGCAAGCTAATGAAGAAGTGCTGTCTAAAGTAATTAATGATGGTTATCAAGAGGCATTAAAAAAAGAAAATATTTTTGCCCTTGCTTTGCCTAAAATCGAAAATATAAATTTACAGGAAAATGATAATTTATTTTTTGATGTTGTAGTTGAGGTGCGGCCTGTTTTTGGTTTAAAGAAATATAAAGGGCTGAAATTAGAAAAAAAATTGATTGAGATTAGCGAGCAGGAAATAGATGCGGTTATTTTAGACACACAAAAGCGCCACGCGGAATTTATTCCTGTGCAACGGACTGTACAAGTAAGAGATTTAATTATTTGTGATGTTAGCTTTTCTGCGGCAGGTAAGGTTATTGAAAAAAAAGAAAATTATAGTCTGTTTGTGAGTACAGAAATGTTAATGCCTGGTTTTGCGGAAAATATTATTGGGATGGCTGTAAATGAAAAAAAAGAGTTCTCTATGCTTTTACCTGAAAAGTTTAATCTTCAGGATATTGCAGGCAAAAATGCTGTTTTTAATATTTTTGTTAAAGAAATAAAAGAAGAGAAACTTCCTGAGATTAATGATGAGTTTGCGCGAATTTTAGGGGAGAAATCTCTAAAAGAGTTTAAAACGCGTATAAAAGACAGTTTGGCAGAAGGCAAAGAAGCTGCTGTTAAAAAAGAGTTAAAAAATCAGATATGCAAACATTTATTAAAAGCAATGCCAATAGATGTGCCTGGTTCGATGCTTATTGAAACAGAAAAAAAGTTAAAAGATAATTTAGCACGGAATTTAAAGCAAAAAGGTTATGATGATCAGAAAATTGAGCAGGAGTTGCAGAAATCTCAGGCTAATATACAGCAGAGTGCGTTAAATGATCTGAGGATATTTTTTATTCTTAATGAAATTGGCAATCAGGAGAAAATTGAAGTATCTCAGGATGAAATAAAGGCAAAAGTGGCTGATATCGCGTATTTTTCTAAAATGAAAGAAAAAGATGTTTGGAAACGCCTGGAGAATAAGGATAGAATGGATCAATTGTCTTCTGACATTATTATAGAGAAAACAATAGATTTTGTGCTGAAAAATGCGGAAATTTCAGAAGTGGGCAATAAATAAATTTTAATATAGGAGATGGGCATACCCATTCCGAAACGCTAATTAATATTATAGAGGAGGAGTAAATGAATCAGAAAGCTCAGGCATTAGTACCAATGGTGGTTGAACAAACTTCGCGTGGAGAACGCGCGTATGATATTTTTTCCCGTCTTCTTAAAGATAGAATTATTTTTATTGGTACCGCAATTGATGATACGATTTCTAATTTAATTATCGCTCAAATGCTTTTTTTACAAATGGAAGCTCCTGATAAAGATATTAGTATGTATATAAATTCTCCTGGAGGTGTAGTTACCGCAGGCTTAGCCGTCTATGATACAATGCAGTTTGTTAAATGTGATGTAAACACCTATTGTGTTGGTCAGGCTGCGAGTATGGGGGCAGTACTTTTGGCCGCGGGAACTAAAGGGAAAAGATTTGTTTTGCCTAATGCCCGAATAATGATTCATCAGCCATGGGGAGGAGTGCAGGGTGCTGCCGCGGATATTAATATTCAGGCAAAAGAAATTTTAAAAATGCGGGATAGATTAAATCACATATTAAGCAAACATACCGAGCAGCAGATAGAAAAAGTTGAAAATGATACAGACAGAGATTATTTTATGAGTGCTGAAGAAGCTGTGGCGTATGGAATTGTTGATAATGTTGTTTTGAATGAAAAAATATAAATTTGTATACTCAAACGTAATAGGTTTGTAAAATTTAGGCGTTTTCCTGTGCCCTAGATTGGAACGTTCTGACCTAAGTCAATCCGCAGGCGCAGTTTGCTGCGCCTGCGGATTTATGGATGAAGAACGTTTCAAGATGCAGCGTGAGGGGAATGTCATAAAATTACAAACCTATTACGTTTGAGTATAATTACGAAATAAGGAGATATTTAAAATAAATGAAAAAGAATTTTATCCTTGCCCCAGGCCCTACACCCGTGCCGCAGAATGTTTTACTTGCTATGGCACAGCCTATAATTCATCATCGTACTCCGCAATTTAAAGAAATTTTTAAACAAATGAATGAAAATCTTAAATATGTTTTTCAGACAAAAAATGATATTTTTACTTTCGCTGCTTCAGGTACTGGCGCAATGGAAGCTGTAGTGGTAAATCTTTTGTCCGCGAAAGATAAAGCAATTTGTATCCAGTCTGGAAAATTTGGCGAACGTTGGACAGAGCTTTGTAAAGCTTATTGTGTAGATACTGTAATTATTGATGTGGAATGGGGTAAGGCGGTAGAAATTGCGAGAGTTAAAGAAGTTTTAGAAAAACATAAAGACGCGAAAGTCATATTTAGTACTTATTGTGAAACTTCAACAGGTGTGGTTACCGACATTAAAGCAATCGCTGATCTGGTAAAAGATACAGATACTGTTTTAGTTACAGACGCGGTAAGTGCTTTAGGCGGTATGGATTTGCAAACTGACAACTGGAATATTGATGTTGTTGTTGCTGGTTCTCAAAAAGGGCTGATGATTCCTCCTGGCCTTGCATTTTGTGCTGTGAGTTCTAAAGCTCAAAAATTGGTGGAGGTTTCAAAAACCAGCAGGTATTATTTTGACTTTTGTTTGGCAAAAAAGGCTTTAGATAAGTCAGACACTGCTTTCACTCCTGCAATCGGCCTTTGTATCGGCTTAAATGAAGCTTTAAAGATGATTAAGCAGGAAACTTTAGAAAAAGTTTTCCAGAGGCATAGCTGTCTTGCTAAAGCTGCGCGGGCTGGAGTAGAAGCAATTGGCCTTAAACTTTTTGCCGAGACTCCTGCTGATGTAGTAACTGCTGTATGTGTGCCTGAAGGCATTGATGGCGCAGAGCTTGTAAAAATTATGCGTGATGACTATGGAGTAACTGTTGCCGGCGGGCAGGCAGAGCTTAAAGGAAAAATTTTTCGTTTAGCACAATTAGGCTATATGAATGAATTTGATATACTTACAGGCCTTAATTGTCTGGAAATTGTTTTGACAAAATTAGGATATAAGTTTAGCCTTGGTAAGAGTGTCGCGGCTGCTGAAGCTGTGTTTTTAACGTATACTCAAACGTAATAGGTTTGTAAAATTTAGGTGTTTTCTTGTGCCCTATATTGGAACGTTCTGATCTAAGTCAAACCTTAGGCGCAGTTTGCTGCGCCTAAGGTTTTGCGAATGAAGAACGTTCCAAAATGCAGCGTGAGGGGAATGTCATAAAATTACAAACTAATTACGTTTGAGTATAAAAGTACAATTTATGACAGAATAGAGTATAAGTTTTATTTAGGAGGAATAATGAAAGTATTAGTGAGTGACCCGCTTTCAGAAGAAGGCCTTAAAGTTTTAAAAGAGCGGGGAATTAAATTTGATTTAAAGCCAAAATTGCCTCCGGATGAATTAAAAAAAATCATCGGAGAGTATCAGGGATTGATTATTCGCAGCGGTACAAAAGTAACTGCTGAAGTAATTAACGCGTGCCGTGATTTGAAAGTTATCGGCCGTGCCGGCGTGGGCGTGGATAATGTTGACATAAACGCTGCAACTAAAAAGGGAATTTTGGTCATGAATACTCCTGGGGGGAATACTATTTCTACTGCGGAACATACGGTAAGTATGTTATTAGCTTTAAATCGTAATATCCCTCAGGCAAATATTTCTTTAAAAAATGGCGAATGGAATCGTAAAAAATTTATGGGTGTAGAGTTGTCAGGTAAAATATTGGGGATTATTGGGCTGGGCAGAATTGGTATAGAAGTGGCAAAACGCGCAAACTCGTTTGGGATGAAAATTATTGCTTTTGATCCTTTTCTTTCATTTGAAAAAGCGCAGCAGCATAAAGTGCGATTAGTAGAATTAGTCGAATTATTTAGCCAGTCTGATTATATTACTGTACATGCTCCTTTAAGCGCTGAAACCAGGCATTTACTTGGAAAGGAACAATTTGAAATGATGAAAAAAGGCGTAAAAATTTTAAATTGTGCCAGAGGAGGCATTGTTGACGAAAAAGCGCTTTATGCTGCCATAGACAAGGGAATTGTTTCTGGCGTAGCTCTGGATGTTTTTGAAAAAGAGCCAGCTAAAGATAATCCTTTAGTTCAGCTGGGTTGTGTGGTTGCTACGCCGCATTTAGGCGCTTCAACTGAAGAAGCGCAGGTAAATGTGGCAGTAGAGATTGCGCATCAGGTAGCAGATGTCTTACAAAATACGGGGATACACAATGCGGTTAATTTCCCTTCTATTGCGGGAGAAACGTCAAAAATATTGAATCCATATATAAATTTAGCAGAAAAGTTAGGCAGTTTGCAGGTGCAGATTACTTCCGGGCATATTACAAAGCTAAATATAAAATATGGCGGGGATATTGTCAATTATGCTTTAGAGCCGGTTACTATTGCTTTAATCAAGGGATTATTAACGCCTATTTTGCAGGAGTCTATAAATTATGTTAATGCGCAGGTAATTGCTAAAGAACGCGGCATAGTAGTTAGTGAAACAAAGGTTTTAGAAACAGAGCAATTTGCTAATTTGATTAGTGTGGAGATAGAAACTAATAAAGGAAAAAGTTTTGTTGCAGGCACATTATTTACGAAAAGTACCCCGCGGATTGTTAGAATTAATGGATTTTATACAGATATAATTCCTTCAGGTTATATTTTGATTACGCATAATCTGGATAGGCCTGGCACTGTGGGCAAAATAGGCACAATTTTAGGAGATAACAATGTCAATATTGCTGCAATGAATTTTGGCAGGACCAGTCCTGGGGGGAAATCTATTATTGTTTTAAATATAGATCATAATTTAACAAATGAGGTTGTAAGTCAAATTAAGGCTATTGATAATATTTTGGATGTAAAACTTGTGGAGCTTTAGCCCTAATAGTTTAAAATATTTGGGTTAGGGACGGTTACTTTTAAAGATAAAAATAGGGGGGGAGTAATGAAATTTTTGAGGGTTTTATTAGTTTGTGCGGTATTGTTTAATGTATTTTTTTTCCCTGCAAAGAGTAAGGCTGAATTAGCAGTGATTAACGATATTAAAGTAAATTCTCGAGGAGGGTTAATTAAGATAGAGATAGCTTCTAATAAACCTTTACAAATTGAATCTTTTAAAAATGAAGAAGATTCCACGAATTATGTTGTGGTTGATTTTGTGGAAAGTGTTTATGCAGATTTGCCTGCAGTGATTGCAGCGGATGAAGGTGCAGTAGAAAAGGTCAGCCTTGTAAAAAGTGAAAAAGAACAGGTGCAGATAAATGGTAAGCAATATTACTGTATAGATTTTTTAGCAGTTACTTTAAATGCTCCGGCAGATTATAAAATCATACAGAGAAATAAAAAAATTAGTTTAAATATAACCCCAGTGACTCCTGCAAAGAAAACTACATTAAAAGCAAAAAAAGATATTTTCGGTTCAAATGATTCTTTAGGCACGAGAAAATCAATTGCAGTTTCTAATAAAAAGGAGAAGAAAGAGATAAAGCAGAAAATAAAGCGTGTTAAAGATGGCGCAGCAAAAAGAGGGGGACTAGGAAATATATTTAAAAGACAGCGTAAAACAACTAATCCGAGAAAGACAAAAGAGCGAGTTGTAATATCTTCTGTAAAAAATGATACTGAGTCAGCATTGTTGAATAGATTTATGCAGGACGCGGTAACTGAAAAATCTCAGGCTGACGAACGTATTGATAAATTATCATCAGATTTAAAAAAGATGAAGGAAATGCTTGCGTCTACTAAAGGAGCTAAGATAGATGTAGAAAATAAAATGAACGCGATGTCTAGTAAATTAGATGAGATTAGTGATGTTTTAAACACAGAAGTAGAAAGAAAACAGAATTTGGACGCGCAGATAAATGAACTGGTTGCAAAGAAAAAAGCATATGTTATAGTAAAAAATAAGTTTGATGTTTTAGAAAAAAAATTTATAACTGCGCAGAATGATCAGCAGAGCTTAAATATAGAAGTAAGTGATGTTAAAAATAAACTTGATGATGCCCGCATTCAAAAAACAAGAATTAAGGAAGATAAAGAATTAATAAAAGCAGAGTGCGGTAAACTTAAAATGGCGTATGAAGAAAATTTAAAAATTAAAAATGCAACTACGGAAAAAATGAATCAATTAAGTAAGCAGATGACTCAGTTAAAAGGAGAAATGGATAAATTGGGTAATGAGAAAGAAAAGTTAGATATGCAGTTAAAGAAGATAGGAATTAAAAGTAAATATCGGGAAAATGAACTGTTGAAACTTGAACGCTCTTTAGAAGATAGAAGTTCTTTGTGTTCTAAACTTTCTCATTCATACGATGAATTATTAGGGCGATTGAAATCAGCAGAAGCAAAAAAATCTGCTATAGAAATAGAGTATATGAGTGTAAAGTCTGAGTATGAAAAAAATAAATCTGATGTGAACAAGCTATTATTAAATTAATAATTATACTCAAACGTAATAGGTTTGGCGAATGAAGAACGTTCCAATCTACAGCGTGGGGGTGATGTCATAAAATTATAAACCTATTACGTTTGAGTGTATGTCTCGTTTATAAAATTTGTGGGTAGAAAAGGATGTAGGGCATGTCCTGCCTGTGCGTGCCGCACGCAGACAGGCGTGACCTGTCCGTTAAATTCAGTATGGAAAAAGAGAAAGCTAAAACATTAGAGTGCCAGGCGATGTCATCTTTTTGTTTTTTTACTGGTGACTTTTTTTTAATCTAATATAGTAGAAAATTTATTTTTAAGTTGTTTAATTGCAAATAGGTATAAAAAAAGATTTTTGTCATTTCCTGTTTGTAGGGAATCTAATTTATAATCTGAAAGTTTTAAAAGGGGGGGACTTATGGGAAGGAAATTTGCTTTTATTGTTTTGGCAGTAAATTGTGTAATGTTAATTTTTTTATCAGCTGGTTTTGCTGAGCCTACACTGTTAAATAAGGTAGAAGTTAAAGAGGACAATTCTGTTGTTAAAGTCCTGTTTGCAACAAATAAAAATATTTCGATTGAATGTTATGATCTGACAAATCCGCCGCAAATAGTTGTTGACTTTATGGGGAAGATTTATACAAATAAACCTGAAACTATATTAGTAGATAAAGATGTTATAAAGCAAATGCGGTTGATCAAAGGTGCTAAAAAATCTTCTAAGCTGGACGCTTCTTATTATCCTTTGGATTTTATTATTTTTGATTTGAATAAAGCTGTGCGCTACGATTTTAGCCAGGGATTGAATTCCGCGGTTTTAACTGTGCTTAAAAGTGTATTAAAACCTGTTGCTGAAGAGAAAAAAATAGTTCCTAAAGAGGCACGTGCTGTTGTAGTGGAACCAGTATCAAAGGGGACTGATCTAATCAAGGAATCGGCAGTTAAAAGTGAGCTGCAGACAAATGTCGTGCAAATAAATAAAAAAAAGAAAGTAGAAAAAGTAGAAAAAGTAGAAAAAGTAGGAAAGGATACCGTCAAGAAGAAAAGGAAATTTTTTATTTTTGGGAAAAAGAAAGATACAAAAAAAGATAAGCAGTCCAAAAAAAATCGGAAGTTAAAGCGGAAGAAAAAAATAAAAAGTAAAAAAATATTGAACGCGAAAAAGAAAAGCGTAAAAAAGATAAAAACGCCGCTTGCACTTGTAGAAGATGCTAAAGCTATTTGTAATGAAAAACGAATGTATTTGCAAGGACTCAAAGAAAATTTTGTAAGTGTTGAGGAACAACTAAAGACAGTTAAAGCTGAGAGAGATATGGGGCTTAAATCACTTAAATTGGAGGAGAAAAAAAGGCTGGCAGCAAAGAGTGCTTTTGGAATCAGCCTTAAAGCTGTAAAACGGGCAAAAAAATTAGCAAATGCAATGTGGTTACAATATTCAGATGTTAAGGATGATTTAAGCAACGCGTTAAATCAGAAAGTAAAAAAAGAAGTGATTTTAGAATTACAGCATAAATATGACCAGAAAAAGACAGCGCTTGAACAAGCAATTAATGAAACTAAAAAAATGAAAAAAGAAAGCGATACAAAATTATTGTTTTATAAAGAGGCAGAAGATGAATTTAATATTTTATCTGCTAAAGCGGATAATCCTGAAAAGATAGTTGATTCTGTACAGGAAGTGTATAATGACTTGAAAAAAGAGATTAAAGCTGCTGAGAGCGCGTTATTGGCAGCGCGTAAACAACTTGATACAGCTGAAATCGCTTACAAACAATATACGTTGAATTTGAGTGCAAAACAGTATGAAGCTTCATTAGCTCAAATTGATGATTTTATTGAAAATGAAGATATTATGGGAGAGGAAGTGGTAACAGATACTCAGGTTATTAGCCAAAAGCATATTGAGGTAAAGAAAGCTGAAAAGAATGCGGTTATAGAGAAAAGAGAGATTAGTATACAAAAAAAGCAGATTAGCCCTAAAAGAAGAAAAAAAACAAAAATAAGTGATAAAAATCGTATATTTGCAAAAAAGGATTCTAACCAAATAGAGGAGTTAAAATCAGCGGTGCAATTGCGTAATGCTGGTTTACAGATGCAGAGGCAGGGAGATTTTACGAATGCTATAAAGTATTATCAAAAAGCATTATTAATTGACCCTGATTATATAACTGTGCATAATGATCTGGGAATTCTTTATGAGCAAAGGGGTATGGATGAAAAAGCCAAAACTGAATATCTTGTTGTATTAAAGTTAGACCCCCGATATGTTAAAGCACACAGCAATCTTGCTCTTTTATATGAAAAATTAGGAGATAATAATAAGGCATATTACCATTGGAAACAAAGGGCTCAATTAGGCGATGTTAATGATCCCTGGACACAGAAAGCTAAAGATAAACTTAAAGAGTATAAGGGGAAAAAATAGATAATGTCTAATTTAGTTGTTGTTGGCGCTCAGTGGGGTGATGAGGGCAAAGGAAAAATTATTGATATTTTATCAGAAAATGTTGATTATGTAGTTAGGTATCAAGGCGGCAATAATGCGGGGCATACAGTTGTTGTTGGAAAAGAGAAAATTGTCTTACATCTTGTGCCGTCCGGTATTTTACATCAAGGTACAGTTTGTATCATTGGCAATGGTGTTGTTATAGATCCTGAAGCATTATTTGCGGAAATTGATTACCTTGATAAAAAAGGCATAAATGTTAATGATTGTTTGCGTATAAGCGATATTGCCCATATAATTTTTCCTTTTCATAAAGTTTTAGATAAATTAAGAGAAGAAAAATTTTGTGAAACAAAAATTGGCACAACAGGCAAAGGTATTGGGCCTTGTTATACTGATAAATTTTCCCGCTGCGGAATCAGAGTTGCTGACCTTTTAAATGAAGATGTGTTTAAAAAGAAATTAAAAGTAAATGTAGATGAAAAGAACGCGATTTTTAGTAATGTATATAAGTATAAAGAATTTTCGTTTACTGAAATTTATGAAAAATATTTAGAGTATGCGTGTAAGATAAAACCTTATGTTTGCAACTGTTCTGTTGTTTTAAATGAAGCAATGAGTTTAAATAAAGAGATTCTTTTTGAAGGGGCACAGGGCACTTTTTTAGATATTGATCATGGGACATATCCTTTTGTCACTTCTTCTAATTCTACTGCAGGCGGAGCTTGTGTTGGAGCTGGAATTGGCCCGACAAAAATTGATAAAGTTATTGGCGTAGTAAAAGCATATACTACTAGAGTTGGGGAAGGGCCTTTTGTAACAGAGTTTTCTCAGCAATTAATGCAGGAAATCAGGTCAAAAGGCAATGAATTCGGTGCTACTACAGGCAGGCCGCGGCGTTGCGGGTGGTTTGACGCGATGCTTGTTAAACACGCGGTAGGAGTAAATGGCATTGGTAGTATTGCTTTAACAAAGCTGGATGTATTAGATACAACGGCTGTGCTGAAAATTTGTACTGCTTATGAATGCAGGGGACAATTATATTCGTATTTCCCCGCGGATACTTCTTTGCTCTGGGAGGCTAAACCGATATATGAAGAGCTTCCCGGCTGGCTTAAGCCAACGACAGGGATTAAACAATTTAGTAAGTTACCTGAAAACGCGCAAAAATATTTATCTAAAATTAGTGAACTTGTTGGAGCGAGAATTGAAATGATTTCAGTGGGAAGTGACCGCAGAGAGACAATTTTTGTATAGAGATTAATTTAATCTATACTCAAACGCAATTGGTTTGTAAAATTTAGGCGTTTCCCTGTGCAGTAGATTGGAATGTTCTGATTGAGTCAAACCGCAGGCGCAGCTTGCTGCGTTGAGGATTTGCGAATGAAGAACGTTTCAAGATGCAGTGCAGGGGAATGTCATAAAATTACAGACCAATTGCGTTTGAGTATATTACGTTTGAGTATAGATTGAATTTTGTCTAAGTGGATGCCCGGCATAGCAGG
>QNCH01000034.1 GCA_003645745.1 Candidatus Omnitrophota bacterium | reverse complement strand
AACGCCTGTCAGCACCATAATTCGATGTGCTTTCCAGAAAACCATTGTTATTATACTTATTCTGTGATATACGCACCCCATCCTGATTAAAAGTTTCATCCGGACGGCCATACCGATTGTAAGTTGTATTGCCTGAGGCCACCACTTCTGTGCCAATATCTGTAGCCTCATTATCCTGACAAACAATATCCCCTTCTGATGATTTGTTTAAAGTATAACTTGTTGTACCAGTAATAAAACCAGTGTTATTTTCTCCTCCATCTTTGTTGTATTCAAAAGTTTGAGATAACATAGTTCTATTATTAGTTCCATTGTAACTGGAATCATAACATGAATAACTCGCGTCCGGCCTTGAAGCAGCATTATAGGTTGTAAAACCTGTAACCTTATACCATCCATATACCACTGTTCCATCAGACAAAGTAACCGCATCTTGTCCAGGCTCGCCAGGATTCCCTTCTAAAAAGGTCAAACTATTTGACTGCTCTAAAAAGCCGCGTTCATTATAATCATAAGAAGTTGTGGCCAAACCTTCAGCGTTAACACTATTTTGCTGCCTACCTGCTTTATCATAAAATGTTCTGCTAACTACTTGTTGCTGTCCTGAATCATCTGGTGAACCTAATGCTAAACTGGAAGATAAAAATCCTTGCGCGGAATAATCAAAAGTCTGAATTAAAATACCTTTTTCATTATACACAGCTTCCGGCCTTCCGTTAGCATTATATATAGTTTTACTTGTTGATACCCCTCCCATTCCATAGGCCGTTGTTTCACCTAAAAATCCTTCTCTGGAATATTTATATGCTGTAGTTTTCTCATCAAATTCATTATATGAATTTTTCTGCTGGCCATATCTATTAAAAGTTGTATAACCAGTAGCAGTTTGCTGATCTGCGTAATTAACTGTATAAGTCAAAAATCCAGTATTAGTTTCCCTGTTTCCTGCTAAATAACTCTGAATCGAAGACATATCTTCAGCTACACTATTATTATAAACAAAATCCTGCACTTTTGAAACACAAGAATGTGCAGCGGTAAGTCCATGATAATCAGCGACATTAGCCAAATTTCCCTCACCATAAGTCGGTATGCCTACAGAATAAGTCCCTTCAGGCCTTTGCGCGTCATTATACACTGTAAAGGTCAAACAAGTTTCATCCTCGCCAAAACTAAATGTTCGGTCAAGAAATCCTGTATTTAAATCATAAATATATTCCTGAACTTTCGCATGTCCCGAACCCGTTTCATTACAATTATATGCGAATAAAGCTTTGCCAAACTCATCATATTCTGTCTTACCAGTCATTGTCGGATCACCATTATCATCTGATGCTCCATAAGAATAACTGTTTGCCAATGCTCCGGTAAAATCATCATACTCAAAAGTCTGGACTAAAACACCTCTCTGATTATAGCTTTCCACAGGCTTACCATTTTTGCCAAACACTGTTGTGCTTAGCTTTACCTTTTTACTGCCATAATTAATACTATTCGCTAAAAAGCCTTGTTTAGAATATTTAAAAGATGTCTGTTTTTCACCAAATTCATTAAAACTTTCTTTCTGCCTGCCATAATTATCAAACAAAGTTTCGCCTGTTAATGTACCATTACGGGCAAAACTCTTAGTTTTTAAGACAAACCCATCCTGATACACATATTCCTGAGTTTTTACCCCCTGTAAATTACCATCCACGTCAGTTCCAGTATTCCAATAACATTGATAGTATTCTGTAGGTTTCGAACTATCATCAAATAATGTATAACCTGTAACAGCATAATAACCTGTGCGTTCCTCAGTCTCTCCATCTTCATTAACAACAGTCTCCACTACCAAATCCAGATTATGCATTGGAGTACCTACCTCAGGCACAACAAAAGTAAGCCCATAAGTCTTATCTAAAAATCCAGCAGAAGTGTATTCATAACTGGAAACAATAATTCCTTGCTCATTCTCTACCTTAATTGATTTTCCATACGTATTGTAAAAGGTAGTGCTAACCAATGTCTGATCTTCACCATACCCTGTGCTTGTTTGTAAAAATCCAAACTGATCATAATTAAAAGTCTGATTAAGTCCATTGTTACCATACATACCTGATGTCTGGTTATAAGATTCTGTTGGCCTTCCCTGCTTACTAAAAACTGTTTTACCCAAATAAGCACCTTTAACGCCATAGTTTTTAACTTCTTTAAGAAATCCCTGACTAGAATAAACATAGCGGCCAGTCAAGCTACTACCCTCTTCTTCTACAACTGTACTTGAAGAACCAATCTGGCCTGACGCGCCCAATGCTTCTAACTGTGTTCTTGACGCATCAGTAACTAAATCATAACCTGTTCCTGAAGAATCTAAAACATAAGCATAAGAATAATCTAAGGCCTGAATCTTGTACGCAACAATTGCTCCTTCAGTATTACCCTCTGATTCTAATGCCTGCCCCAAAA
Organism: Candidatus Omnitrophota bacterium; assembly: GCA_003645745.1. GTDB lineage: Bacteria > Omnitrophota > Gorgyraeia > B26-G9 > B26-G9 > B26-G9. Next base: position 9,190 of record QNCH01000034.1, on the reverse strand, counting down.
CAAACAAACTGGACCCCACACTATTTAAAGCATAATTAGCCGCGATGTCTGTATTAGATGTAGGTAATTCACTTAAACCTTCCTGCTGCTGCTTAGCCTGTTCCGCATAAGTAAATATACATTTTAAAGCAAATGCTTTTGCTTTGGCCATATCTCCCTGGTCAAGAGCAAGCAATGCCTCAAAAGCTAAATTTTCTACAGACATATTACTAAAATCATACTGCCTATCCCATTCACTATCCCAGAGACTACCCAACAATGCTAAATCAGCTGCTGTTACTTCAGCATTAATTAATTCATCAGACACATTTGTATAAAAATTATAAGTTTGTGTCTGGCGGCCATATGAATCATAAAGAGCATAACCTGTGAGCAAATTATTCCTGCCAAAAGTATTTGTTTGCACAAGAAAACCTTTATCATAGACATACTCTTGAACCATTGCATTTTGAAGTCCATCATCACCATTATCATAAAGATTATGAGTCGATACTGGCTTTGAATACGCGTCAAACTCTGTATATGATGTTTGTACCATTATCGGGACATCATTGCCATTCGCATCCTGGGTATACTGAACCTCTCCTTCTGAATCTCTTTGCGGAGAAAACGATCGTGACTGCTCCATAAATCCCAATTGATTATATGCATATTCCTGCACCTTACAACCTTCCGCATTAAAAACTTTATCCGCTTTGCCGTAAGAATCATACTCTGTTGTTCCATTAAAAATCGGTGAATATTTTACTCTTTCGCTGCCAAAAGTTTTAGCAAAATCATTTAATTCTTCTTTACCAATAACGCCGGCAGTATAATCTGCCATTATTTGCGCGGCACCGCTGAACTGATTATCAAATATCGCTAAATCCTGTTCATTAATCAATCCATCGTCATTAAAATCATATTCCAATAAATACTTATCATCACCTTTTGCTGAATTATATGCGTTGCTAAATTGAAAAATTTTACCTACATTCACTTCTGTTGCTTGCCCCCATGAGTTACTTACATCCAGAAAACCATCCGTTCCATATGCAAACGTTTGCGTTAAACCTTTTAAATAAGGCTTCCATTGTTCAAATTCCGCGTCATCAAGCTGATCTGCAGTAATTCCACTATCTATAACCTGTTTTAATTCCGTAGGAATCTTTAAAGCTCCAGAACCGGTAAAATTAAAACTTGCTAAAGGCCTGCTATATTTATCAAAAATTGTAGTTCCGGTTTGCCTGCCGCCTAAGCCATAACTTTTTGTAGCAACTAAAAAACCATTTCGCGAATAACTATATCTTTGAATTAACTCCCCATCACTATTAAATGTTTTATCCTGCCTGCCATAATCATCAAACAATGTGTAACTTGTCTGCACCTGAGCACTTGTTGTATTCGCAGTCTCCTGAGGAGTGATTTGATCTAAGGCACCTAACGCTTCTAACCGAATTTTTGAAGCATCAGTAACTAAATCATAACCTGTTCCTGAAGAATCTAAAACATAAGCATAAGAATAATCTAAGGCCTGAATCTTGTACACGACAATTGCTCCTTCAGTATTACCCTCTGATTCTAATGCCTGGCCTAAAACAAACAAACTGGAACCTACATTATTTAAATAATAATTACCCGCGATGTCTGTATTAGATGTAGGTAATTCACTCAAACCTTCCTGTTGCTGCTTGGCCTGTTCCGAATAAGTAAATATACATTTTAAAGCAAATGCTTTTGCTTTGGCCATATCTCCCTGGTCAAGAGCAAGCAGTGCCTCAAAAGCTAAGCTTTCTACAGTCATATTACTAAAATCATACTGCCTATCCCATTCACTATCCCAGAGACTGCCCAATAATGCTAAATCAGCTGCAGTTACTTCTGGATTAGTAGTAGAACCAATAATCTCTGCAAAATCACCATAATTAATTGTCTTCTGAACAAATGAAGAATACAAAGTTCTCGTACCAACAACATTACCATCATCATCCTTAATATCTTCAGTATAACTATAAACATAGTCCTGCATCTTTACAGAATGCAATTCCCCGCCATCCTGGCTATAATAAGAATAAACAGAGGTTGGTTTTGAGTCACCACCAAAAACGGTATATCCTGTAGCTACAGGTAAATCAATATTCAAGCCTGAAACACCAAGTTTTTCTTTAGAAGCATCGCTCACCAGCCAATAGCCTCCATTGGTAGTACCAGGCAAATTGGGATCAAAAGCCTGCGCTCCTGAATATTCTGAAGCCTGAATTTTATAAGCACTTGCCGCTTCTGTATCCATACCACGAGATTCTAAAACATTTCCCAAAATAAAATAACATGTGCCTACATCATTTAAGGCATAATTAGCAGCAATGTTATCTGTTTGCCCGCCTTGTTCATCTAAAGCCTTTTGCTGCGCATTTGCTGTGTCAGAATAAAGTTTAATACATTTTAAAGCACAAGCGAGTGCTTTTTCAGTGTCACCTTCATCTAAAGCAATCCATGCCTGAACTGTTAAAGTTTCTGAAGACAAATCCCCAAAAGCAGCACTATAAAGCGTATCCCAATCATCATTCCATAAATCCGCGATGTTTTCCAGATCATCTAATAAAGATGCTACTATCCCGCCAACTTCATCCGCACTATTAAAATTCAACGTTTTTACAAGCAATCCATTCTTATCATACAAATACTTTTGAGTTAAACTACCACTTTGATTATAACTTTCAGTAGGTTTAGAAGCAGCGCTGTAAACTGTCCAGCCCAAAACTACATCTTCCTCTCCGCCATCACCTTTACTTATAGTCTTGTCTAAAAGCCCGTCTTCACCATAAATATATTCTTGAATTTCAATCCCCTGCGAATTATAACCTTTGTCAGCACGGCTATAACTGTCATATTCAATACTTCCTGTACATCTTCCATTATTACCATAAGAATAAGTCTTTACCATAAAACCATCAGAATCATATTTATATTTCTGCTGAATTTCCTCTTTAGCATCCGCAACATCAGTTACTACATTTCCTTCTTCATCAACGTAATCTCCATTTTCATTATGTACAATAGCATAAACCGACTTAGGGCGATTTTTATCATCATAAACAGTTTTACTTAAACGTACATAAACAAAATTACCGCCAAGAATTACTGCATTGCCTTCTTCATCACGTTTGATTCCAAGAGAATACGTTTCATCCAAAAGCCCGTTTTCCTTATATTTATACTCCTGGATTTTAACCATATTGTCGCCATCACCCTGTTGCCATACTTCAGCAGGCCTCCCTTTTGCATCAAAAAGCGTATATGTTAAAATTGTTTGCTGGCCACTAATAGGGTCAACACCTCCCAATCCTACTGTTTGCTGTAAAAAATTGTGACTATTATATTCATATACCTGAACTTTCAATCCTTCCGCATTATAAGCAGCAATCACTCGGCCATAACCATCATATTCTGTCCAACCTGTGACTACGCCATTAGCTGCAATATTAGTAACAGAAGAAACGTCTCCTGCTGCATCATAATTATAAACTTCAGTTACAACCTCTTCTCCTGTTTCATCGTTTACTCTGGAAACCACAGAATATGCCCCTTCTTCCACAGAAGTTACTTGCTGGCTGACATTATTAACTACAGTTGTTAAATGTCCACGGTCATCATAATTATAAACCTGGGTTACTGTGTTTTCCGCATTAGTAGTGTAGACAGGCCGAATACCATCGGCAGCAAAATATGTTATGCTTCCAGTACGGTCAGTAAATGATTCTAATATTCCTCCATTATATTTATAACTACCTGCATTATTCCCATCAGAATCTATAATTTCACTAGCATGGCCATCTTTATACAAAGTTACATTGCCCCACTCATCAGTAGAAGAAAGTAAAATGTCATTATCGTCATATTGATAAGTAACATTACCCTGTTTTGCAAAACTTACTATTTTCCCTAATTCATAATTTTCCGTACGGACAATTTCTCCCTGGCTGTTAACCACATTTACCGTTTTCCCATCTGCGTTATACTGGTAAGTAAATTCATTGCCAAACTCATCAATCATTTTTGCATTAGAGCCTTCAAGATTATACGTTGTTTCTAAAATTCCTTTCTCATTAATTTTTAACTTAGCTTTTACCCCGCCATCATTAAGAAGATAAATATCACCGCCTGAGGTAGTAATAATTATTGGAGGAGGTGCTATATCCTGTTCTAAATCACCAGAAGTACTCTGGTCACCAATTTTTTCATTATAAAGAGCGTCTACTACTTCGGGGCTGATTACCCCAAGCTGCCAATCTCTATGTGCGGATTGCGCATTCACATAATTAGGAATTAAAATACTGATTATTGCAAAAGATAAAACAAAAATAATACTATATGAACGTAATGTATAATTCATACTCAACTCCTCCTTTCAAAAACTAAAAATATCCAATTCATAAATTGATAAAAATATAAATAATTGCAATCTACCATATTCTTAAACATATTCGATTATTTTGTATAAAAAATAACTTTTTCATCCTCCTTTCTTCAAAATTAATATTTTGTTTCTGAATATTTTACATTATGAGTCTATAATTAATCTAAAAAAATAGCCAAACTGTTCTTAATATCCACAGCTCGGCTATTATGGCTATCTTTTACTTTCTTGCTATAATTTTTCAAGAGATTATAGCAGTAACCTTTAGTTTCGTAGCTTTCCGCCTCCTGATTTGTCAAGCATCGCTCTTGCGCTTAACTAAATACAGGCTAATACAACAAGTCTTTGGATAATAAGATATATATAAATTCAAATTAATAATTACAAATATAATAACTAATGCATAACAAAAGCTTTAATAACTTCTTTTCTTTCTATAATAAGTATAACATAAAAACAACTACGTGTCAACCGCTGTCAAGGCAAATGTCAAGGCAAAATGAAAATGTCCTACTTTGAACTGCTTTATAAAGCAAATTTGTTAATATTTTTTTAATTATTTTATAACGGATAGGTTACAAACCTGTCCCTACAGGTAAATTACAAAATAAAATTTTTTACAAAGAGGAGTAAAACCCGACTAAGATTAAAAAAGATTTTTCCCTCCAATATAAACATAGCTACAGTCAGCCCCGAAGCATCTTTCCTCTTTATCTAAACATTTTTTCATATTCCAATCAAGAATATTATGATTTCCCATTTCCTCAATAGCTTCTAATAACACTCGCACTTCCATTTCTCTAAATTTACAGTATCTTTATTCTATTTTTGTATCAGAAGACATTTTTATTCCTTCCCCTTTCAACAAAACATTAAAAAAAAAACTTACTTCTACGTTCCAATTTCCCAGGCGCTGAGATATTCTTTTTGTTCTGCGGTGAGCTTATCTATTTTTATGCCCATACATTCAAGTTTTAATTTAGCGATATAATCGTCTATTTTTTTGGGTATAGTATATACTTTATTTTCAAGTTTTTTGAAATTTTTCTTAATATACTCTGCGGAAAGCGCCTGATTAGCAAAACTTAAATCCATAACCTCAGCAGGATGTCCTTCAGCACAAGCAAGATTTACCAGCCTGCCCTGGGCAAGGAGATAAATTCTGCGTTTATTCTTTAAATTATATTGCATAACCAATGGTTTAACTTCCCTTTTACTAATAGCCATTTTCTCTAAACTTTTAACATCAATCTCTACATCAAAATGCCCTGAATTTGCCACCAGAGCTTTATCTTTCATTACTTGAAAATGCTGAGCAGCAATCACATTTATATCACCGGTAACTGTAATAAAAATATCCCCAATTTTAGCTGCATCTTTTATTGGCATTACTCTAAAACCATCCATTACTGCTTCTAATGCCTTTAAATAATCAACTTCACAAATAATTACATTTGCCCCCATACCACGAGCGCGCATAGCCGCGCCTTTGCCGCACCACCCGTAACCTACAACCACTAAATTTGTACCTGCAATTAGTTTATTTGTAGCTCTGATTATGCCGTCAAGCGTAGACTGTCCTGTGCCATAACGATTATCAAATAAATGTTTCGTATACGCGTCATTAACCGCAATTACAGGATAAAGTAAATTCCCCTGCTTTTGTAAAGCTTTTAAACGGATTACACCTGTAGTTGTTTCTTCTGTACTTGCCCATGGCAAAGCAATTTTACTGTCTAATTTTTTAAAATTTTTATGAATAGTTGACACGAGATCAGCGCCGTCATCCATAGTAATTTGGGGATTATTACTTAACAGCGCGCTAATATGCTGATAATACGTTTTAGTATTTTCCGCGTTAATCGCAAAAACTTCTATCCCATAGTCAAAAACTAAAGATGCTGCAGTGTCATCCTGAGTAGACAAGGGATTAGAAGCACAAAGTAAAACTCTTGCGCCAGCAGATTTTAAAGTAATTGCTAAAACTGCTGTTTCTGTAGTAACATGCAAGCATGCCCCAATATTAAGCCCATCTAATGGTTTTTCTTTTATAAATCTTTGTCTTACTTTTTCTAAAACAGGCATTCTTTCCATTGCCCATTCAATTCTTTTTTTGCCTGCGTTTTTTAAACTTTTATCTTTAACATCATAATCCATTTTCACTTGCTCCTATTAAATTAAACGTTTTTTTTTAATATATTTGCTTTATCTGTTTTTTCCCAAGTAAAGCCCTCTGTTTCTCTGCCAAAATGCCCATGGCATGCAGTTTTTAGATAAATAGGTTTTAATAAATCTAACTCTTTAATAATGCCTTTAGGTGTTAAAGGAAACACTTTTCTCACTAATTCACTAATTTTTGAGTCAGAAATTTCCCCTGTGCCGTATGTATCTACAAACACAGACACTGGATCCTCTACACCAATACAATAAGCAAGCTGAAGATAACATTTCTCTGCCACCCCGCTGGCAACAACATTTTTTGCAATATATCTTGCCATATAAGCTGCGGATCGATCAACTTTTGTTGGGTCTTTGCCTGAAAATGCACCGCCACCCACAGGAACAACACCGCCATAAGTATCAACAATAATTTTTCTTCCAGTCATTCCTGTATCTGATTGCGGTCCGGCAATCACAAATTTTCCGGTTGCGTTTACATAAAATTTTGTTTCTTTATCCATCCATTGTTCTAAAACAGGCTTAGCAATTAAATCAATAATCTGATTTTTGGCTTGCTCAGTAATATTAGCGCCTGAAGAATCCAGAATTGATTCATTATGCTGGCATGCAAGTACAACAGAAGTTACCATTTTAGGCCGGCCTTGTTCATATAAAAGAGTAACCTGAGCTTTACCATCAGGGCCTAAATAATTAAGAGTATTATCCTCACGCAAAGCTTTCATTCTCTGCACTAATTTATGCGCCAACATAATCGGCAAAGGCATAAGTTCAGCAGTTTCTTTACACGCATAACCAGTCATCATACCCTGATCACCCGCTCCACCACGATCAACACCCATTGCAATATCAGAAGACTGTCTGTTGATTGCGTTTACAATCGCGCAGGTATTATAACTAAACCCATACACAGGATTAATATAACCTATATTTTTAACCACTTTTTTAACTAATTGTTGAATATCTACATATGTTTTTGTTGTAATCTCCCCTCCGACAATTACCAATCCAGTTGTTACAAAAGTCTCACAAGCGACTCTTGCAAAAGAATCATTTTTTAAAATTGCATCTAAAACCGCATCTGATATCTGATCACAAAGTTTATCAGGATGCCCGCAAGCTACAGATTCAGAACTTAATAAATATTTCTCTGCCATAAAACAAAACTCCTTTCACAATAAAATTTTTTTTAATTTCATCCGTATATATTTCTCCACTTGTAAAGCCAAAGGCATTTCTAAAACTTTATGCGCTATTCTTTTTGCTTGTGCGTAAGATACAGAACGGATAACTTTCTTTATTTCCGGAATAGCCACTGCACTGGCACTAAACTCATCAAGCCCTAACCCAAGTAAAAGTATGGTAAACCTTGGTTCAGAAGTCATTTCTCCACACATTCCTACTTTTATACCTGCTTTATGGCCGGCATCAATAATAGATTTAAGAATGCGCAATATAGCAGGATGTGCGGGCTCATACAAATAAGCAATTTTCTCATTTATTCTGTCAACTGCAAGGGAATATTGAATCAAATCATTAGTTCCAATACTAAAAAAATCTACCTCTTTTGCTAAAATATCCGCGATTAATGCTGCTGAAGGAACTTCAATCATAATACCTACAGGAATATCAGGATTAAAAGGGATGTGTTCTTGTTTAAGTTCCTGTTTTACTTCTGTCAAAATTTTATTTGCCTGCCTGAGCTCTGCCAATCCGGAAATCATTGGATACATAATTTTAAGATTGCCATACACGCTGGCGCGCAAAATACCCCTTAACTGTGTTTTAAATACATCTGGCCTGGCAAGACAAAACCTAATTGCTCTCCTGCCCATTAAAGGATTTATCTCTCCATGCAAATCTAAATAAGAAACAAATTTATCACCGCCAATATCCATTGTCCGGATAACAACCGATTTTTTTTTCATATATTGAATAATTTTTCTATACGCCTGATAATGTTGTTCTTCTGTAGGCAAACCCTGCCTGGTTAAATATATATATTCTGTGCGATAAAGCCCAATACCTTCCGCTCCATGTGCTAAAATTGAAGGGATTTCCTCTGGAAACTCTATATTCGCGTAAACTTTCGTTATATGATTATCTGTTGTAACTGCAGACAAATTTTTAAGTTTTAAAAGCTCTTTCTCAAAAGATGCGAATTTTTTTTGTTCTTGCTTATACTTATCAATTAATATTTTAGACGGGTTAACTATAATTATACCTTTATTCCCGTCAAGAATAATAGTATCTCCATTCTTAACAACCTTAGTTATAGTTTTAAGCCCAACCACCGCTGGAATTTCAAGTGACCGTGCCATAATCGCAGTATGAGATGTCCTGCCCCCCATATCAGTAGCAAATCCAATTACATGACTTTTATGCATAAGCGCAGTATCCGATGGAGAAAGATTAGCGGCAATAATAATTACTTTTTCTGTTAAATAAGATAAAATTTTCTTTTGCTTGCCTAAAAGATTACGAATTACCCGTTTGCCAACATCCTGAATATCTATTAAACGTTCTTTGATATATTCATCATCTATGTTAGAAAAAATTTTATAATATTTTTTTAGTACTTCAACAAATATATATTCAACATTCAATTTTTCTTTT
>QNCH01000033.1 GCA_003645745.1 Candidatus Omnitrophota bacterium | reverse complement strand
GAGAAAGCGAGATATTATTTTATCCTCAGGGGAAAATAACCAGTGTGAGTATAGATATCTATGGCTCTAAAAATCGTTTTGCGCAGATTAAAACTACATTAAGCGGAGAGATTATTTTGGAATTTAACAATGAAAAAAAATAATGGTTTTATCTTATTAGAAATTTTAGTGAGTATATTTATTTTTAGTATAGGCATAGTATCGCTGATTAAGTCGTTATCAATAGTTACCAGAACTAATCAGCAGGTTAGAAATTATACATTATCCGCTTTAATTACAGATAATATTTTTGCTCGTATTCGAGCAGGGGAAGATATTTCCCCTGAATTTGAAACACAAATGGCAGGCCGAAAATTTAATTTTCAGGTATCAGAAAAAGTGCTCACTAACAGGCTTAAGCAAGTGTCAGTAAAGGGATTATGGTATAAACACGGACAGCAAACATCAACTGAATTTTCTCAGGTGATTCCTGCGGCAGAGTAATAGAACAAAGAAGGTAATCGGTGACTGAAACCCCGCTTCAGTCACCGATTACCAAAGAAGGAAGCATAAAAATGGAAATGTTTGCTATGTTTAATAAAGTTTTTTTTGTAATGGTAGAAATTTTTCTGATTATTTTATGCGGTTTTCTGTTTTTAAAATTTAAAATTATTAAAAAAGAAGCAGTAAGCGGGCTAACAAGCCTGACCATAAATTTGTTCTCTCCCTGTCTGATTTTTAGCCATCTTATTAAGAATTTTAGTTTTAATGCTTTAAATAATTGGTGGGTTTATCCGATCTTAGGAGTTTTTGTTTCAATTTTTGGGCTGATTGTTGCAAAGATGTTTCTCTTAGTAAATAAAAGTATAGCGCAAAAGAATGAATTTTCTGCTCTGATTGGGTTTCAGAATTGCGGGTATATGCCTCTGGTATTTGTTGCTGGAGTTTTTCCTGAAGCTTTAGCTAAAGATTTATTTACCGTAATTTTTTTGTTTGTTCAGGGATTTAATGTCATTTTTTGGAGTTTAGGTGTGCATCTTTTAAGCGCTAAAAGTACACAGTTGAATATAAAAAAGATTTTAAATCCGCCTTTTATCGCGTTAACAATAAGTTTTATTTTAATTGCCCTGAATTTAAAGAATGCCGTGCCTCTGCCTTTACTTGATGCTTCACACTTAATTGGCGAATGCACTCTGCCAATAGCATTATTTACCCTTGGCGCGATTTTATCAATAAATTTTGAACATATTTTTAAATTAACTAGTTTTTCAGTTAAGGTAATTATTGCTAAGCTGATTGTAATGCCAGCGCTTTGTTTGTTAGGTTTAATGGTTTTTAAGATGCCGCAAATAATGGCTTTGCTTTTGATTATTGAAACAGCAATGCCTTCAGCAGTTAATAACAGCATTGTTTCGTATAATAATCAGGCTAATGCCCCGATAATTAGTCAAGGGGTATTTTTTACCCACATATTATCAGTCTTAACAATCCCTTTATTTATAGTTTTATTCACAAGTTTAGGTATAGGTGTGAGATGAGAGGGGGCAAATTTTGACATTTGACATACAACGCTATGATCACAACATTCAGAACGTTTTAAGATGCAGTGCAGGAAAATGTCATAAAATTACAAACCAATTGCGTTTGAGTATGTTTAATTTGAAATTGTCCGAGGTTCAGAGAAAACTGATCTCTGCCCCCTTGAACTCTGTTCCCTGAATTTGAAAGGAGTTAAGATGAAATATAGATCTAAGGTGAGTATTATTATGGGCAGCAAATCAGATGCGGAAACTGTAGAGGAAACAGTTAAAATATTAAAAAAATTTGAAATAGCTTATGAGCTTAAAATACTTTCCGCGCACCGCAATCCTGATCAGTTAGTTAAGTATGTAAAAACATTTTCTAAAACAGATGTGCAAGTTGTGATTGCAGCAGCTGGAATGTCTGCTGCTTTAGCTGGAGCTATTGCTGCGCATACAATTTTACCGGTAATTGGCGTTCCTATGCATACAAAAACATTAGAGGGTATGGATAGTTTACTTTCTACTGTGCAAATGCCAAGGGGGATTCCTGTTGCGTGTATGTCTATTGGTGCATCAGGCGCTTGTAACGCTGGGATTTTAGCTTGCCAGATATTAGCGTTAAATGATCGTGTTTTACGCAAAAAATTAGATCAATTCAAAAATTTGAGTAAAAAATAAGTATCCTATTTTTTGTTTAGATGATATACTCAATTACCTGATCATTTTAACATAATTGAATATACTCAAACGTAATAGGGTTGAGTATATATAAGGAATTTCCTTTTTAATTCGTTTATTTTTAAAGGATTACAAAAAAAGTTTTTGTCATTCCCGTAATCTTTTAGCGGGAATCTAATTTATAGTAATGGTACGGGTATGCGCGCCTGTCCAGCTATGCTGGGTATCCTACGTGATTTTTGAAACAAGAAAAGGACGAATGGAATGGTAAAAACCCGAAAAGTAACCAAAAGAGCCATATATACTGATTATTTTAGCACTCAGATTTAGCTGATTAAGTTTAAACAGAACCGCAGCAATAGTAAGGCTCTTTTGAGTATTTTGAGATCTTTGAATCGGCTAAAGACTGACTGAAGGTAAAATGATTATGCCTCAAACTATTATTTTAAAAATAGACCCTCAAAATATTGCATGGGATAAAATTGAACAAGCGTCAGATATTTTGAAAAATGGAGGGCTGGTCGCGTTTCCTACAGAAACAGTTTATGGCGTGGGCGTTTTGGCTACTGACCAGAACGCGGTAGCGAGTTTATATACTTTAAAACAAAGAGACAGAGAAAAACAATTTTCTGTTTGTATTTATCGGCTGCAGCAGTTAGAAGAGTTTGTTGAAAACGTTCCTGTGCTTGCTTATAAATTGATTAGAAAATTTTGGCCAGGCCCGCTCACATTAGTTTTAAACGCGGCAGATGGCAGGACAATAGGTGTGAGAATGCCCGCGCATAGTGTTTCTGTCTCATTGCTTAGACGTGTTGAAGTTCCAATGTTTGTACCGTCAGCAAATTTAAAAGGTGGCAAATCTCCTGTGTGCGCGAATGATGTTTTAAAGGCATTGTCAGGACAGATACATGCTGTTATAGACTCAGGGTATACTCCTTTGCAGCTTGATTCAACTGTTTGCAAAGTTGAAGAAGATAGTTATCAAATTCTCAGGCAGGGAGCGCTTGCTGAGCGGATGATTAAAAAAGCGGCTAAAGTAAAAAATATTTTGTTTGTCTGCACTGGAAATAGCTGTCGCAGCCCTATGGCTGAAGGGATAATGAAAAAAATGATAGAAGAGGATCATTCTTTTCATATTTATTCTGCGGGGATATCTGCTTTTGATGGGATGCAGGCAACAAAAGAAGCAGTTATGGTGGCTGCAGCTAATGGCATAGATATTTCCGGGCATAGGGCGTTAATGTTAACTAAAGAAATGGTCAAAGAATCGGATTATATTTTTGTAATGGAACAGATGCACAAACAAACAATTATTCAAAAAGTAAAAACATCCGCAAAAAGAGTTTTTTTATTAAATGAATTTTCAGGTAGTTATGAAGGGCAGGTAAATATACCTGATCCTATTGGCAGGGGTATGGATTTTTATGAAAAAATTTTTGATTTGCTTAAAAATTCAATAGGAAAGGCAATGGTGAAATTATAATGAAAGTTGGTATAGGCAGTGACCACAGAGGTTTTAAGTTAAAACAGGCTTTGATTGCGTATCTTGAGGAAAAAGAGTATAGTGTAATTGACTTTGGCACATATTCCGAACAATCATGTGATTATCCTGAATTTGCGTTTAAAGTTGCGCATGCTGTGGAAAATAAAGAAATTGTTCGCGGTATTCTTATTTGTAATACAGGTATAGGAATGTCTATGTCTGCAAATAAGAAAAAAGCTGTAAGGGCCGCAAATTGTTTTAGCCATGAATTAGCAAGGTATTCGCGTGAGCATAATGATGCTAATGTTTTAATCTTGGGAGCTGGTTATATTAAAGAAGAGATGGCCAGGCAGATAGTAGATATTTGGTTTAATACGGAATTTGAAGGCGGCAGGCATTTACGCAGGCTGGAGATGTTTTCAGAATATACTTAATTTGGAGGAAAGATGGACAGATTGGAATTTGTTGACCCTGAAATTTATGAAATTATTAATCAGGAATTAAATCGGCAGAAGGAAGAGATCGAGCTTATTGCGAGTGAAAATTTTACCTCATTAGCTGTAATGCAGGCACAGAGTTCAGTTTTGACTAATAAGTATGCTGAAGGTTACCCTCATGCGCGTTGGTATGGTGGGTGTGAATTTGTTGACAGGGCAGAAGAATTAGCGATTAAGAGGGCTAAACAGCTTTTTAATGCCGAACATGTGAATGTTCAGCCTCATTCAGGTTCGCAGGCAAATTTAGCAGTATATTTAACTGCTTTGCAGCCTGGTGATACTGTGTTAGCAATGGACCTTGCCTGCGGCGGGCATTTGACCCATGGGCATGCAATGAATTTTTCCGGATTGTTGTATAATGTTGAGTCTTATGGGGTAAATAGGGACACAGAAGAGCTTGATTATCAGGACATAGCTAAACTTGCTAAAAAGTGTAAACCAAAAATGATTTTAGCAGGAGCTTCTGCTTATTCGCGTACTATAGATTTTCAGCGGTTTCGTGAAATTTGTGATAGTGTGGGAGCGTATTTATTTGTTGATATGGCGCATATTGCAGGCCTTGTTGCTGCTGGAGAACATGCTTCTCCTGTGCCTTATGCGGATTTTGTTACCAGTACTACGCATAAAACATTGCGCGGGCCGCGCGGGGGGATGATTATTTGCAAAAAGGAATATGCGAAGAAAATTGACGCTAAAGTTTTCCCTGGTGTGCAGGGTGGCCCATTAATGCATGTGATTGCCGCAAAAGCGGTTGCTTTTAAAGAAGCGCTTAGCGATGATTTTAAAGAGTATCAAATGCAAGTAATTAAAAATGCTAAGGCATTGGCAACTGGCCTGAAAAACAGGGGGTTTCGCATTGTGGCAGGCGGTACTGATAACCATATGCTGCTTGTGGATTTAACCAGCCGCGGCTATACAGGCAAAGATGCTCAGTTTATACTGGGAAAAGCAAATATCACGATAAATAAAAATTTGATTCCATATGACAAAAAATCTCCTATGGTAACCAGCGGGATTAGGCTAGGTACTGCCGCTGTTACAACAAGAGGTATGAAAAATTTAGAAATGGATACAATCTCTGAGCTGATTAGCCTGTGTTTGCCTATAAACAGAGTTATCGAAGATAATGCGATACAAGGGATAACAAAAGAAGTAAAAAATTTAATTAAAGAATTCCCTTTGTATATAGAGGAGCAAGTCTCTACTTGATTACATGTTTATTTAAACTCAACGCAACTGATTCCAAAGACAAAAAACAAAATAACTATACTCAAACCTATCACGTTTGAGTATACAGGTAAGGGCAGAGGGGATTTTGCCTGTAATTTATGAAAATGGAGGGATAACAATGAATAATAAGTTTTTGTCTAAAATGTTTTTGTTGTTCGCGGTATTTATTATAGCTGGCTGTGCAACTGTTGGTAACGGAGTAAACCGTTTATCCATTAATATGCACAAGAATGAGGTTAGAGCGCTTTTAGGCAACAATTTTGTTGCTAAAGCTTCTAAGGTGGACACAGAGGGCAATGTGCTGGACCTCTGGGAATTCACTAATGAGACAACGCACACAACATACCAGATTTTTTTCTTAAATGATAAAGTTTCTCAATGGGGAACACGTGAAGATTTGAAAAAGTTTCCGGAATTGCATTCTCCTGCATATGATTAGATATACTCAAACCTATTACGTTTGAGTATATTTAGATAATTATTTTTGGTAGCCCCAACGGGATTCGAACCCGTGTCTGATGGCTGAGAACCACCTGTCCTAGACCGGGCTAGACGATGGGGCCAAATATATAATAATTATAACACAGAAAAAGATAAAGTCAATTATACTCAAACGTAATAGGTTTGAGTATTAAGAATAATATTATCGTAGGTTTATTTTTGTTCCATTAAGGGACTGTAACGGAATAAATGCAACATTTATTTCGTTACAGTTCCTAAGCAAGGAGGTAAAATATGTTGTTATTTGTGGTAATTTTAGGGATTATTGTTTTACTTGGTGTGACTCTTTATAATAGCCTGGTTGCAAAAAAAAATCAGGTGCAAAATGTTTTTGCCAGTATTGATGCATTATTAAAAAAAAGGTATGACCTGATTCCAAATTTAATTTCTACTGTGCAGACATATATGCAGTATGAAAAACAAACCTTAACAGAAATAACAGAAATTCGTGCTCAAGCTGTGTCTCCGCAGATAACTGATGATCAAAAAATTAATTTAGACAATAAAATTTCACGCGCTTTAGGCGGGTTAATGGTTGCGGTTGAAAATTATCCTCAACTTAAAGCAAATCAGAATTTTATGCAATTACAAGGGGCTTTGAATGAAATTGAAGAACAGGTTTCTGCGGCAAGAAGAGCTTATAATGCTGCAGTAACCGATTATAATAATGCCGTGGAAATGTTCCCGACAAATTTTGTCGCTTCAATGATGCATTATACAAGAAAACAGGTTTTTGAGATATCTAAAGAGCAAAGACAGAATGTAAATGTTAAGAATCTTTTTAATAAAAATTAATTATTTGATAGGTTTGCAAAATTTCAAGCCAATTGCGTTTGAGTATATATCAGGCAGATGGCTGAATATGGATTCCCTGCAAACAGGACAATGCCCGCTAAAAAAGATTGCGGGTGTCTGTTCTGCTATGCAGGGAATCTAATTTATTTGATTTTTTATGAAAACTTTAGCAGAATTAAAAAAATATTACCAAAGTGATCTATTGCCTGATTTAGAAGTTTTAGAACAGCAAAGAAAAAAAATAATCAATAATTTGTCCAAAACAGCAGTACCGGTTATTTTGATTGCTCTGGTATTAATGCTGTTGTTTAGAAATGCTGTTGTTTTTATTGCTATTTTTTCTGTTGTTGGGCTGGGGATAGCGTATAATTATTTGATTCGTGATTATGTGTTTAATTTTAAAAGAGAAATTATTAAAAAGATTATAAAAAGCATTGATGCCGGCCTTACTTATCAGCAGTCTATGCATATCTCTGAACAGCTTTTTAGGGAAAGTAAAATTTTTAGCCGGAGGCCGGACAGATTTAAAGGGGATGATTTTGTTTCAGGCTTGCTTGGTAAAACGAAAATAGAGTTTTCTGAAATTTATGCCCAATACGTGACCAGAGATTCAAAAGGCAGGACAACTTATCACACAATATTTAAAGGGCTTTTTATAGCTGCTGATTTTAATAAAGAATTTAAAAGCACAACTGTTGTTTTGCCTGATACCGCGGAAAAGTTATTTGGCAATTTTGGAACAATGCTGCAGTCGTGGAATAAAACACGCGGACAGTTAATTAAGTTGGAGGATCCTGAATTTGAAAAATTATTTGCTGTGTACGGCAATGATCAGATAGAAGCGCGGTATGTATTATCAACGAGTTTAATGAAAAGGGTTGTTGATTTTAAAAATAAAACTGGGAAAAAAATTTATCTTTCCTTTGTCAGGTCTAAAATTTTTGTTGCTATTTCATATCATAAAGATCTTTTTGAACCAAAAGTTTTTAGTACTGTATTAAGTTTTACGCCGATTAAAGAATATTTTGAAAACTTGCGTTTAGCTGTGGATATTGTTGAAGATCTTAATTTAAACACGCGTATCTGGGGAAAAACGTGATTTCACCGATTACGGAAAAACATAGTTTTGCCTTGTTTTGATGGTGCATCCCCGCAATGCTTTTAGCGGGAAGCTACAACCCTATTCTATACTCAAACGTAATAGGCCTGCAAAATAACAGTCATACTGTCAATAGGGGGGTTACAAATGCGGGGATGCATCTTTGTTTGGAGGATAAATTGACACATCAGTATATTTGCGTATAATAGAGTAATATTTTGGTTATTTATTTTTTTAAAGAAAGGTAAAAGATGAGTTTATTAACTTTATTGTTTGCTCAGGCTGAATCAGGCGCGTCTCAATGTCAGCCTCAAGGCGGGTTTTTAGTTTTACTGCCAATGTATCTAATTATTTTTTTTGTTTTTTATTTTTTTCTGATCAGGCCTCAGCAGAAGAAGCAAAAGGACCATCAGCAAATGCTTGCTCAGTTAAAGAAGAATGATCGTGTAATTACAGCAGGCGGTATGTTAGCAACAGTAGTGAATGTTAAGGATCAGACTATTGTCTTGAAAATAGATGATCAGGTGAAAGTTGAATTTCAGAAAAGTTCTATATCTACGGTAATAAAATCTTAGTGATATTTTGCCTCGTTAATAACAAAAATTATGATAACAATATAATTAACTGGGTCATTGGTGAGTGACGCTTTGATTTATAGATTCTCTGTCTGATGCCAGGCAGGTCTGCTTGTATATTTTTCAGGTTAGAAAGTTATTTGTTTTTGAAAGATGCATATATTTTTAATAATTTCTATTTTGGATTTTTAGGAGGGTTAAATGGTAAAAAGTTTAAAAATTAAGTTTTTGCTGCTCATAATGTTTATTTTATTTTGCAGTTGGGTTGTTTTCCCGATTAATGAAAAAATTAATCTTGGCCTTGATTTACAGGGAGGAATTTTTCTTACTTTACGTGTAGATATGGATAAACTTTCAGATAAAATAACAGATGATGTACGCAGAGGAGTGGTTGAAAGGACAATAGAAATTATTAGGAAAAGGATTGATCAGTTTGGCGTAAAAGAGCCTTCAATTACCAGCCAGGGCAAAGATAGAATTGTTGTGCAGTTACCCGGTGTTACTGACAGACAAAGAGCCATAGATTTGATCGGCAGAACCGCACAGCTTGAATTTAAATTAGTTTCTGATGATTCTGATAAATTAGAAGAAGCTTTAGCTGGAGATATCCCTGCAGGGTATGAGTTAAAATATGATGATGAAAATAATCCTTTGCTTATAGAGACTACTGCTGTAATGAGCGGGGAAAGTTTGTCTGACGCGCTTATTGGCCGTGGCCAGTTTGGTATGCCTAATGTAAGGCTTACCTTTACAGGTAAGGGTTCAAAGATGTTTTCTAATATCACCGGAGCGAATGTTGATCGGCGTTTAGCGATTATTTTGGATGAAGAGGTTTATTCCGCTCCAGTGATTCGTGAACGGATATCAGGCGGAAACGCGGAAATTAGCGGGAATTTTAGTCTTGATGAAGCAAAGGATTTGGCTAATGTTTTAAAAGCAGGTGCTTTACCTGCTCCGATTATTATAGAGGAAGAGAGAACTGTTGGCCCTCAATTAGGCGCTGATTCCATAAAATATGGGATTAACTCGACACTTATTGGCGGTATTTGTGTGTTTATTTTTATGGCTGCGTATTATTTTATTGGCGGAATGATTGCTAATGTTGCTTTAATCTTAAACATATTAATTGTGCTTGCAGCTCTGGTGATTCTTAAAGCTACTCTTACCTTGCCAGGGATTGCGGGTATAGGTTTGACTCTGGGTATGGCGGTTGATGCTAATGTATTGATTAATGAACGGATCAGGGAAGAACTGAAACTTGGGAAGTCTTTGCGCACCGCAATTGTTAATGGTTACAGCCGCGCATTTCCCGCAATATTAGATTCAAATATTACTACAATTATTGCTTCTGTTTTGCTTGTTTGGCTGGGATCTGGCCCGATTAAAGGTTTTGGCACGACATTAATTATTGGTTTAGTTGCCAGTATGTTTACTGCTATTTTCGTAACCAGGATGTTTTTTGATGCTCTTACTTTAAAATTTAAAAAATTGTCACTAAAAATGCTTCAGCTTGTTCCAGAAACAAAAATTGATTATATTAAAATCAGAAAATTTTTCTATACATTTTCTATCGTGCTTATTGGTATAGGGCTGCTTGTTTTTAACGGGAGAGGAGATAAAAATTTTGGTATTGATTTTAATGGCGGCTCAATACAGGAATTTAAATTTGAAAATCAGATTGAAATGGATACATTACGTACAGTAATTGCTGAAATTGGGATATCTGATGCTTTAATTCAACAGGACAGCAAGCATCCTGAAATAGTATTGATTAAAACAGAAAAAAATTGCGCGGATAAACTTTCTGCTGAGTTTAAAAATAGATTTCCGGAAAATAAAGCTGAAATTATGAGTGTAGCAAGTGTAGGGCCTGTAGTGGGTGAACTTTTAAAGAAAAATGCCGCAATAGCTTTGTCATTAGCTCTTTTGAGTATATGTATTTATATCTGGTTTCGGTTCAGGGATTTTGCCTATGGAATCGCGGGCATAGTAGCAATTTTTCATGATGTTTTAGTGTGTATCGCGTTTTGTGCTATAACTAACAGGCCTATAGATTTGTTGATTGTTACCGCGTTAATGACTGTAGCTGGGTATTCGATTAATGATACAATTGTTAATTATGACCGAATCAGGGAAAACTTGCGTTTAAGAAGAAGAAGAACTAAGTTTAAAGACGTGATTAATATGAGTATAAATCAGAACCTTGGGCGTACAATTTGGACATCAGTGACCACGATTGCTATTGTTGGTGCTGTATTTTTTTATGGTGGCGGAGTCTTACATAATTTTGCGTTTGTTCTTCTTGTAGGTTTTGTTTGCGGAGTTTACTCTACAGTTTTTATTGCCAGCCCTCTAGTATACGTGTTGGATAAAAAGTAGTTTTTTCAAGGAAAGACAAAAGTGCTTAAATTAAAACAGTGTTTTATTAATGGAATTTGCGATGAAAATCCTACTTTTCGTTTAATGCTGGGGCTTTGCCCTACCTTAGCAGTAACTGTAACTGCTGAAAATGGATTAGCTATTGGAGTGGCTGCAACCTTTGTTTTATTAGGCTCTAATATCAGTATCTCTTTACTTAAAAAATTGATTCCCGTGCAAGTGCGTATTCCATGTTATATCCTTGTGATTGCTACATTTGTTACTATTGCTAAGCTTCTGTTGCAGGCATATTTTCCTATTCTGTATATAAAATTGGGATTGTTTGTTGACATTATGGTTGTAAATTGTATTATTCTTGGCAGAGCAGAAGCATTTGCTTCTAAAAATTCTGTGCCTTTGGCAATTGCTGATGCTTTAGGTATGGGGATAGGATTTATGCTTTCAGCTGTTTTTCTCGGTTCAATTAGAGAAATATTAGGCGCAGGAACGTGGTTTGGCTATCCAGTACTGGGGCAGCATTTTATTCCGGCTGTTGTAATGATTTTGCCTCCAGGCGCGTTTTTAACAATTGGAGTTATTTTAGGTATTTTAAATAAATTAAAATTTTCTCCTAAACAGGAGCCGGGTTAATTGATATATCTAATATAGAAATCTAATTTAGATATTTTGTAGTATGCTCCGTCAATTTTGCCAAAATATCAAGATCATATATGATGTATTTTTTGATATTATGTGTTAAATACATACATAAGTAATTTCACAGAGCAACAATATCGTGAGATAATGTAGAAATAAACCGTATGTGTGTTATTGATGTGTATTATGTATATTAATTGTTATGGAGATAAAAAATGAAAAATATACAAATCAAGTGTAAGAAATGTGGTAATATTTTTATTCCTGATTTAAATACAAGAGGAGATTATTGGAATTGCAAAAAATGTAATGAGAAAATACCAAATTTG
>QNCH01000032.1 GCA_003645745.1 Candidatus Omnitrophota bacterium | reverse complement strand
TTTATAATTTTATGATGTCCCCCTGCACTGCATCTTGAAACGTTCTTCTATCGCCAAACCTCAACACAGCAAGCTGCGCCTGCGGTTTGGCTTAAATCAGAGCGTTCCAATCTACAGCACAGGGAAACGCCTAAATTTTACAAACCGATTACGTTTGAGTATAAACTATTTCGATCCTTTTCTACCCACAGATTTTGTTAACGAGGCTTATTTATAATAACACACATTTTTTTTTAGTTCAAGGAACCCTGTAAAAACATATGGGAATGACAAACAGCAGAACAGACAATAGGATGTACTGCCCCCTGTCCTCTGTAATCTGTTTATTGATTTACCACTTTTCTGCTGATTGCTTTTACTGTAGGATGAGAAAATATAATTACGGTTAAATCATCAATAATCGCGTAAAAACAAGGCATTACCAATAAAGTAATCCAGGTAGAAAAAAATAAGCCCCAGCCAATAGCGAGAGCCATAGGCCGCAGAAAAGGGTCAAAACCGCCAATTCCGTAAGCCACAGTACTTAAGCCGGCGACTGTAGTCAGAGTAGTTAACAGCACAGGCCTAAACCTTAAAGTACCAGCATTGACAATAGAAGTTCTCCTTTCTACTCCCTGTATGCGCAGTTTATTAATAAAATCTACCAGCACAATAGAATCATTAACCACAACTCCCACTAAACCAACTATACCAAGAAGCGCCAAAAAACAAAGCGGTTCATGATGAATAAGAAAAGTAAGCACTAAACCAATTAAAGCAAACGGAATTGTCAGCATTACAACAAAAGGCTGAATCAAAGAATTAAACTCCACTGCTAAAATCAAAAAAATCAGAAAACCCGCAAACAGGGATGCGATAATTAAACTATGCAAAACTTTTCTGTTTTCCTCCTGTTCTCCGCCAAATTTTAACCTATAACCAGGATACTGATTACTAATATTTTTAAATTTTTCTGCTAATAAAGCATTTACTTTAGTTGAAGTCATTTGCGCATTATCAACTTCTGCTGAAACAGAAATGTAACGTTTGCCGTCTAAATGCGTAATTGAAAGCAAGCTTTGTTTGGTTTCAATACGCGCTATTTTAGATAAAGGCACAAGGTTTCCTAACGAGTTTGGGATGAATAATTTAGCAAAAATTTCTTTGCTGTTTCTCTGCTCAAGCGGCAATCTGACTAAAACTTTTATTTTTTCTTCTGCATTTGTTTGTTTTATCTTTGTAGCCAACGCGCCTTCAAACGCGTTACGCACACCTGCGGCAACGCTGTTAATCGTAAGCCCGGCTTTAGCTGCTTTTTGTTTATCCACAATTACGCGCAATTGTTTTGCCGCTAAATTATAATTATCCGCGATATCAGAAACACCAGGCAATGTTTCTAAATACGTTTTTACTTTTTGCGCGATTTCTCTGCAAATTTTGTAATCCTCTCCTCTGATTTTCACATCTACTGATTTGCCTACTGGAGGCCCCTGTTTGAATTCTTTAAAATAAAGTTTCTCAAATCCGATAACTTTTTCTATTTCAGAGCGCAATTGCTCAATAATTTCCTTAGCCCCTTTGTCCCTTTGCTGCAAAGGTGTAAGATATATGGTAATCTGGGCAAAATGCGGGGCAAACTTACTATTGGGATCTCCTGCGCCGCGGTTCTCAGAAAGCAAGCCAATATTAGTTTCAAACATACTTAAATATTTTTCTGGAATACCGCTAACTATATTTTCTACAGGCACAATCAATTGCTCCATTTTTTTTAACGGCGTTCCCGGTTCTGCTTCAGCGCAAATCTGAAACTGTTCTACACCTCTTGAATCAAACATAACAAACGGAATTTTAAATTTAATCATCCATAAAGCGCCAAAAAAAACAAAAATTGTAACTACTGCAACTAAATAGCGATATTTTAGCGCCAGGGTAAGCACATTTTTATATTTGTTTACAATAAAATTAAAAACAGGCCTTCGCTTTTCTGCTCCAGTTTTCTTAGCATAAACTGGCTTAATAAAATCAGCAAGATGCGAAGGCAAAATAACAAACGCTTCTAAAACTGAGCCGCAAAGCGCGATAATTACCATTAAAGGAATATTTCTGATGAATTTTCCTATAATTCCTGACATACACATTAAAGGCAGAAAAGCGCATATTGTTGTTGCAACAGTTGCCATAACCGGGGCGATCACCTCTGTGGTGCCTTTAATTGCTGCCTGGCGCGGGGGCATCCCTGATTCTACATAACGAAAAACATTTTCTGAAATAATAATCCCGTCATCCACAACCATACCTAAGACAATAATCAAACCAAACATGGTCATTAAATTAATGCTTATGCCTGAGAAATACATTATTATAAGAGCTGTACACATAGATATAGGGATACCAAGAGCTGTAAAAAATGCAGCACGCGCGCGCAAAAAAATAAATAGAATAATCAATACAAAAGCAAACCCGATCACCCCATTTGAACTCAACACTCTAAGCCTGCGTTTAATATAATAAGACAAATCGTCATAAGTTGTAATTTTTAATCCAGCAAAAGCCTGAAGTCTAAATTCAGTTAAAATTTTATTAACACTGTCCACTACATTGATTGCATCAGCTTTTGACCTTTTATACACAACTAAAGAAATTGCTTTTTTGCCGAAAACTCTGGTTTTCCTATTTTCTTCTTCTAAAGTACGGCGCACAAAAGCAACATCCTTGACCTTCAGCCAATTCCCGGAATCATTAGCCCTGATAATTACATTTTCAATTTCTTCTTTAGTTGTAAATTCACCTAAAATTTTAATGCTGAATTCCTGTGTGTCAGTTTTTAATTTCCCGCCTGGGATACTGACATTTCTATTACGTAAACTTCGGCTGATTTCCTGAATACTAATATGGTTATTCCGCATTTTTTCTAGGTCAGGTTCGACCCAAAACTCTTCATCCCTGTAACCATTGCGTTCAACACTAGCCACACCATCAATCTCTTCCAATTTATCCTTTAACAAATCAACTGCAGCACGTATTTTAAATTCATCAAGATCACCGCTTAAAGCAATATTAATTACTGGTATTTTTTTAGAAGTGATTTTTGTAACGATCGGCCTTTCTTCAACTTCTTCAGGCAGGCCAACTACCCTGTCCACTGCTTTTTGAATATCGCTGACAACTTTGTCTTGATCATCTGAGTCAGGATTAATTTCTAAGATGATCGAAGACATACCTTCCCTTGATGCAGAGCTAATCTCATCAATGTCATCTACAGCTTTTAATTCTCTTTCTAAAGGCGTGGTAACTAATTTTTCCACATCTTCAGCAGAAGCGCCGCGGTACGCGGTATTTACAGAAACGATATCAAAACTAATTACCGGAAAAGCCTCGCGGTTTAAATTAATTAAACACAAACCTCCGGCAACAAGTAAAAAAAAGGAAAGAAGATTCACAAATAAAGAATGCTTAACTGAAAATTCTACAATATTCATAATTTTAATTCGGTTAAAAAATCAGTAGGGGCATGGTTTATCATGCCCGGGATCTTTTGATTATTATAAAACAGGGTACAGGTAACCAGGTATTCAGAATCAATTCTCCTGCCCCCTGCCCCCTGCCCACGGAGCCCTGTTTATTATTATTTTATTAAATCTATCATTGTTATTTCGGGTTTGATAAATCAAACCCCCTACGAATAATAATTATTACGTAAATACAATTTGTACCGTTTGCACAGCTAATACGCTAATCAGCACCCGCTATAACTCATCACCGCTATATTCTGCTAACAATGAATTCTGCGCTAATTTTAAATCAATTTCCGCTTGTTTGTAGAAAAATAAATTTCTCACTAAGCTAAGTTTCGCGTTTAATAAATCTTCCTGATACCTGATTAAAGTGTCCGTTGTAGAACGGCCGGCATTAAATCTTTTTTCTTCAAATGCAAGCTTAGATTTTTGCAAACCAACAATTTCGCGTTCCAGTTTTATCTTTTGTAAAATATTATTTACCGAGTCAACACAAGTATCAATACCTATTTGGATTAACAATTCAACTTTTTGTAAAGATATTATTGCCTTCCCTTTTTCTAACCTGGCTCTATCCCTATTGCTGCGCGCTAAAGTGTTTTCCAAAGGAAAATGCAAATTAATACCTGCGTAAAATTCAGGATTGTCCTGCGCGGTAATATCCTGCCAGGCCTTGCTCTGGCTCGCGTTTACGCCATTATGAGAAAATGATGTCTGTAAATCAATCTCCGGCCAAAGGCTATTTTCTTTTAATTTCAGGTTAATTTTTTTTATTTCAACCTCTTTTCGCGCCTGCTGATAATCACGCCGATTAGCAAAAGCAATTTCTAACGCGATCACAGTACCAACTGGTTCAAACCTCATCACGTCTAATTTTTCTTCTGGAGATAAAGAAATTTCAAGATTCTCTAAATGCAGGCACATAAGCAAAGAGTTATTCGCTGCAACAAGATTATGTTCTGTGCCAAGCAAATTACTCTGCCTTTTTGCCACATTAGCATGGGCAGCAAAAAGTTCCGCATCTTCAATTAAACCTAATTCTTTTTTCTTTTTAAAAAGAGCATATAAGCTTTCAGCTTTTTTGAGCATATTTGTTTCAATTAAATGCTCTTCATATTTTAAAACAAGATTCCAGTACGCAATTTGTGCTTTAGCAAGAGCTTGCTCAATTTTATTTAACGCTGTATAATCGCTATTTTCTATTTGCAATTTAGTAATTTTAATCCGGCCGCGGTCAATTAAACCAAAATACTTCTTGCCCACAGGCTGGCGCAGGGAAATTTTTGCTTCTGCTTCATACGCTGGGGTAATTGATACAGATGTGCTGTCAGTAGAGTTACGCTGTCCGATAAAATCAACGGCAATATTTGTGCCTGAAAAAATCTTTTTTGAAAGGCCGAAAGAATAATTATTAGCTGTGGATTTTGTGCCTGAAAGGCTATATACGCTTTTGTGCTGATTATTTAAATAACCAGCATCAAGATTAAGGTTTGTATCATATATAGAGCGCGATGCTTTTAAGTCAGTCCTATTTATATCTACTTCATATTGAGCAATTTGTACATCAAAACTATTTTCTAGGCACAGCCTGCTTATTTGTCCTAAATTTGTCCGCATAACCGGCTGAGTAATTTCTGAGCCCTGAGCATAAACAAAATTTCCCAGCGTAAAAAAAATAATCACTAAAAAAAAATTTATATTTATTTTCATTATGCCTCCCCTCATCATTAAAGATAACATAAATTATACCTGATTACAAAGATTAATATTGGGTGTGTCATGGCAAATAAACCAGGAACAGGGCAGGCCAAATACCATTCGTAGGGGGTTTGATTTATCAACCCCCTAATAATATTATCAATACCAGGCATGATCAATCATGCCCATACAGGGTATACAAAAAGTATAGCAACAACATTGAAATTTATAATGCAGGGGGTCTATTTTATATTTTTTATATTTGTAACTGGTGACTTTTCTTGCGCCAACTTTTCCAAAATTTTTTCAAGGCATTGGTTTAAAAACACAGCTTCTAGATTAATTGATTTCTGAAAAACCAAATCCTCTGAAAAATCTTTCTCTAGATCATTAATTTTTTTGCCTTTGGAAAATTCCATATTAACCTCAGACTCACGTTCCATTTGCATTAATTCTTTAAACACTCCTGTATGCAAAATTTGCAAAATATATTCTTCACCCCTGATAATACGCGCTGGTTCTTTTAATTTCGCTAAAAGTAAAGATATATTTTTTTTATCCACGTCTTCTTTTTCAGATAATTTAAAGATTTGCGCAAGGATATTAATAATCTCAGATGATGCTGAATGCAAATTCAACACCTTAACTTGCAGTTCTTTGACTTGTTCTTTTATATGATTTAAATCAGGCGTATCTGTTTCTAAACACGCTTGCTCAATAATATTACTTATCGGAATTTCTAAGCCGCAATATTGGCTGATTACATCCTGCAAATACATTACTTTTGTGCCTTTTATGCCTACTCCTCCTTGAGTCGCGTT
Source organism: Candidatus Omnitrophota bacterium (assembly GCA_003645745.1). Classification (GTDB taxonomy): domain Bacteria; phylum Omnitrophota; class Gorgyraeia; order B26-G9; family B26-G9; genus B26-G9. The sequence continues at coordinate 5,738 of QNCH01000032.1, read as the reverse complement.
AATGCAAAGCCTTTTAGAATTTTTAACCATTTTTTCAAATGCCTGTAAATATACATACATTTGCGGGTCAGTTAATAATGTTTCTCCGGTAATAGAACTTTGTACAGGTAATGTAGTCCGTTCATAACCTTCTACAGGCACGCGAGAACCTGTGCCTCTGGCATGGGTAAACCCTCCGGGAAAGGATAAATCCTGTCCAATAAAAATAACAGGATCACAGCCAAATTTTTCTGCTGCAAAAAAAACAAAATGCGCCACACACATTCCTTTAGAGATAACGCCTTTATCTCCAATCATCCGGTGTATCCATTCAGTAAATGGGCCAGCGCACGCGCACACAAATCTAGGCCCTTGATAAGTTTGTAAACAGGTATATGAGGAGTCCATCATAAATACTACAGGCACATCTGTGACACTAACATCTTCAAAATGCAATCTGCTCTTTTCGTATAAATCAGCAGTAAAAACAAGATCCGGCTTTATGTTGTGCGCAAGTAAAATTTTAAACGCAGTATCTGTAGATAAAATTAAAGCCTTGCCTTTAACAGAATGGAGTAAATCCACATTTTTATCTAAAGAAGGCCCGGCAGAAACAATAATTGCCGGCATATTTTTGAATTTATCAAAAAGCGTTTTTACTCCCGCAGAATTCATCGCTTCTGTAAAATTCAGGGAAGCATTATAAATAAAAAGCCTCCGGTATTTTGTTAATGTATGCATACTAAAAGCATCTGTCCTGATGCTGTCTAAAATCCGCTTCCTTAAATCTTCAAAATAGCTTCTATTTAAAAGTATTGCGGAATTAAGCTCCACAAACGCGCTTTTAGCAGACAAAAGCAGTAAGGAACTGCGTGTTAAGCAGGCATAAATATCTAATGGAGATACATCGATAAAAAAACGTAACCGCTCTATTCGCAAAACAGGCCGCAAATCACAAACTTTTAAAGCAGTTACAAATAGCTTCAAATCAGGCTCAACAATAATCAAATAATTAAATAAAATATTTTTGCGTAAAAGTTCTAAAATATGATAACCAAAACCAAAACCAAAAATAAATAGATTATCCTTATCCCCAATTTCCTGCTGAGCAATAAAATCCTGTGCTTCTTTTATAGGATCATAAAAACTATGCAAAAATTTATTATTTATTTTTAATGTAGGCTGTCCATTTTTTGCATAAATAATATCCTGACAATAATCCGCGGAAACAGTTTCCACTTTTTCTGCTATTTTAGGATGATATTTTTTTAATGTAGAAATATTTTGCTGATAAAAATTCATTTTAACTTTTCAATAATTTTATATTTTTGTAAAAATCGCGCAATTTTTTTCTTCTCACATTTAAACTTTTATCTTTAATCCGTTCAGGATCTACAGGCATTTCTGAAGGAGAACAAACCAGCATAATCTTATTCGCAAAAAACAGCTGTTGATCATTTTTTTGATCATTAAAATTATGCAAAGTTATATACATTTGGCCTGGTTTTAAATTTTTTGCCAGCGGAAATTGCAGACATTTGTTCTGCTCTGTACTCATCTTAAGTTCAACGGTATCCGGAAATAACAACTGCATCTTTTCAATTTCAAACCCGGAAAGAGCCGCAAGTTCTGTTAAGCTGTTGTGGGTGAACCAGCGGATATGTTCTTCATTCATTATTCCGCCTTCAGCTCCATATAAAAACCAGCCTTGAGAAAGTTCATAAAAAATTTTCCAGTATTGCATATTAGGCGCGACTAAAATAAGCCTGCCGCTTTCAGAAAGATATTTACGCAGTTTAGCCAGCACATACCATGGGTCATAAAGATGCTCTACCACGTCATGCATAATAATATAATTAAAAAATCCTTCAAACTCTTTGCCTAATTCCGTATGTTCCTCTTCCATGTTCATAATCCAGGCGTGGTCAAGATATTTTTGTAATACTTGCCTGTACTCTTCTCTTATTTCCACGCCATAAAGCTGTTTGCAATGCTTATCTCTTTTCAGTTTTAAAAGTAGGGCACCTTGATTACACCCAAAATCTAATATTTTTTCCGCGTTTTCCGGAATAATTCCATACACCTGAGGCCGGCAAATATTGCTTTTAATTAAATCATCAATTTCTTCTTTTGTGCTCATACAAACAGCCTTTCAATAAATAATTATACTCAAACGTAATAGGTTTGTAAAATTTAAGCGTTTCCCTGTTCCCTATATTGGAACGTTTGAGGATATATCCTATTCCCATCTAAGGGGAAAATCTGAACGCAAAAGTTTATGTAGAGGGATCCAATTTATTATTATTTTTTCTCTTTTTTCTCTTTTCTTTAAATTCCTGGTAATAAAAAATATTGTTTTCGCCTTAAGCTCTTGAGCGACTTTTATTATCGTTTCTATATCTTTTTCTTCTATGTTTTTTTCATAACTGATAAATTTTGATTCTACAAGAACAAAGTCTCCCTGCCTATTCTTAAAAACAAAATCAACCTCTTTTTGATTTTCGTAATAAAAATTTGTTTTGAAAAACCCACTAAGGAATTTAAAAAGGATATTTTCCACCGCGCTGCCAAGATTAAACTTGCTGGACAAATCATGAAGAAGCCCAACATCATGCAAGTAAAACTTTTTAGCGGAATATATTTTCTTGCTTCTGGAACGAGAAAATCGTTCTATTTCCTCCACAATAAATGTTTGCCTCAAAAAAGTAACATATTCTTTCGTAGTATCAACACTCAAGCTTAATATTTTGCTCAGTTTAGTATAACTTGTTTGATGTCCGTTTCGATCAGAAAGAAGCAAGATCAAATCCCGAACTATATCCGGATTTTTGATCCCATGCGTATAAACAATATCCTTGAAAATAATTGCTTCCAGTAAATCGGTAAAATAACTGTCATCTCTTTGCAAAACATACTCAGGATAACCGCCAACTTTTAAATATTTTTCCAAATAAGCTTCATATTTATAATCCTCTATGGGAGAAACAGAAACATTCTTAAATTGCAAAAATTCCTTGAAATCAAGCGGATCTATTTTTACTTTTTCATATCTTCCTGTAAGAAAAGAGGTCTTTTGAAAAATCTCAGCGCTGGCAGAACCGGATAAAAATACTTTCACATTCTCCGTATCAATCAAAGACTTTACCGCTTGTTCCCAATTTTTAATATACTGCACTTCATCGAAAAATAAATATATTTTCTGGGCTCGGCTAAGCAAATGCGTTGTTCTATATTTTGTCACTATTTCCAGAAGGGAAACTTTTGCCAATCGAGGATGATCAAGCAATACATATAAAATATGCCGCGGTTTTATATTTCTCTCAAAAATCAAATGATTGATAAGTTGCTTCAAAAGCGTGGTTTTTCCCACTCGTCTTGAGCCTGTCACTAAAACCGCCCTTTTATGCTTAAGGGATTTAATCAAGCGGGAAAGATATTTTTGGCGCATAATACCAATGTCAAATTTTTTATTCTCCCACCATGGGTTGATAAGATAAAATAATTCTCTCATAATAACAATCTATCATAACTCGATAGTTTTGTCAATAACTATCTACTGACACTCGACAGTTTATGGCTATTTAAAGTTTGAGTATATTTACCAATCATCCTTGTTCAGGCGGATACGGGGATTCGCCCCTACGTTATAATTTATCTTATTAAATTCACCAAAGGACTTAACATCAGCCTGACTACACTTCTCGCCCAATCACTATGCCGAATATAATCTGCCATCTTCGGGCTGTATTTATAATACAAATTTACAAATATTTTTCCACAATAATTTGTCAACAAATGGTTATCTCTAAACCTGCTTAAAATTTTCACTTGTTCTGCCATTAGCGTGCCGTAGGCTGCTGTGGCAATAAAACAACTCCCACTGCCTCCGCTGCTTGTGCTTGTGTTATTGTTGGTGCCCTGTGTACCAGCTACGCTGAATGTAATCGCGAAATCATCTGGATTTGTGTTGTCTAATTCATCTTTGCATTTTACATAATAATTATATGTAAGGCCGTTTTCTAATCCTGTTACTTCGGTTGTGTGATTTGTGCCTGTGGTTGCGCTAAAATTTGTCATGTTTGCATAACTCGCACCTTGTATCGGAGAATATCTACAAGTTGCATCTTCATCTGTCGTTAAGCTTATATCTTGAAATATTGTATCAGCATCTAATTCGCCCTGGGGGAAAGCATTGCTTCTTACAGGCGGAGTTGTGTCAGAAGATGCGTTTGCCACAGAAAAACTTATTTCAAAATCATCTGTGTTTGCGTTGTTTAATTCGTCTTGGCATCTTACATAATATGTTTTAGTCTCTCCGTCTGATAATCCTGTGATTGTTTGTGAGTGGGTTGTGGAATTTGTGGATGAAAAAGTATTGAGAATGTCATCGTAGAGGACGCTCGCGAGCGTCCCGTATTTGCAAGTAGCTGTTTCATCCGTGTCCAATGAGATGGTAATTGAAGTTGTTCCTGAGGTTAGAGTGCCAGCGGGTTGGGGGTTGGAGCGGAAGGGAGTGGTGGTGTCGGACGCGCTAATTGGTCCGATATATCCTGTATTGCTAATTGCAATATCATCATAATCAACATATGCACATTGACCATTAAGCGGAGAATCTGCATTGCTACCTATCAAAACCCCCGATAAGGTATCACTTACACTTATCAAACCAAAATTGACATCTGTATGATTCGCAACACGATTTCCATTAATCCATATCTCAAGAACACCATCATTATTAGAAATTGTCTCACTTTTTATATGTATCTCCACACAATTCCAATTTCCATCAGACATTGAATATGTTGTCCAGCTACATCCTGAGCAACCTACATGCTCAGCACTACCCTTGCCAGTATAAATTGAAATAGAATCACTATAAAGCGGCAAATAAAAAGGGGACCAAGTACCTTCATTTGTTGAATCAAAATACAACATTTTATAGCCTTTATAAGTCCCCCACTCAAATCCCTGTTGAAACCGAACATAAAACCTCACCCATATTTCAGTTTGGGGAGTGTTGAATGTAACCTGTGTTCCACCTGAATTCTGATTTTTCCCATCACCTAACCAATGCCTTTGACCTTTGCCACCAGCTCCCCCAGAATAATTTGCATCCACAGTAATTTGTTCATATAACCCTCCAGGATCGCATATCCATCCACCAGCTTTGCTAAGCCCATCACACACCAAAGGATCACTATATTGATTCCAGTCAGCACAGTCATAGGTTGTAAACCAGGGTAAATCAACCTCTGCCCTCGCGCTCCCCCCAAACCCCAAAATTCCCACTCCGAGAAATAAAACAAACAAAGCGACGGAAACTCCAGACGACAACGAATTAAAAAACAAGCTCGCTCTTTGTGAAAAACTTCTATTTTCACAAGACAAACTAACCATTAATTTTGATTTGATTTTGTTTCGCATAAAATTTTTTTAATTTGTTAATTTACAATCTGTAGGGGCATGATTCATCATACCCGTTATATTTTGATGATTGTTAAATTCATTATTATTATGAAATTATTATCACGGGTTTGATAAATCAAACCCCTACGTTGTAATTTACTTTGTTATCTCAACCATAGGCGCTAACAGCAGCCTAGCTACACTTCTCGCCCAATTTCTCTGTCTAATATAATCAGCTATGTTCGGGCTGTATTTATAATACAAATTTACAAATGTTTTGCCATAATTATTTTTCAATAAATAGTTATACTCAAACGCAATTGGTTTGTAATTTTATGACATTCCCCTGCACT
>QNCH01000031.1 GCA_003645745.1 Candidatus Omnitrophota bacterium | reverse complement strand
GCTAACAGTAGCTCTTTGTTGGAATAATAAGAACATAGATTAACATGGCCTTGTTCTTTTTTGGAAAAATTAGTCAAAATTTGTTGAAAAAGCATTTTGGAATTTCTATTTAGGAGTTGGGGTTGGGGTGCCTAACACTTGACAAAAATAAAAAAATGTTATATATTATAAATAGATAGATGTAAATATTTCTATTTATGAGGTGTATATGAAGGAAGGTTGCCTTGATTTTTTTAGAGCTTTAGCTGATGTTACTCGTCAGGAAATATTGGAGTTATTAGAAGAGAATGAGCATAGTGTTAATGAGATTTGCAGTGAGTTTTTGGATATAACGCAGCCGACAGTATCACACCATCTTCAGATTTTAAAACGTTGTGAGCTTGTGATTACCAGGAAGCAGGGTAAGATGGTTTATTATTCTATAAATAAAAAAGTTTTACGTAATGGTTTTGAAGAGATTATTGAGAGGTTTGATCTTCATATTTTATAAATTTTTTTATACTAACATATTGATACATTTAAATATATAATTAAACAAATATGGAAAGGGGTAAGGTTAAAATGAATTTTGAAAAATTTACATTTAAAGCCCAGGATGCGCTTGAAAGGGCGTTGATGCTGGCAAAAAAATATAGCCAGCAGGAAATTGGCGCGCAGCATTTATTGTCTGGACTCCTTGAGCAGGATGAAAGTATTGCTGTTGCAGTATGCAAGAGGATTGGCATTAATCCTGATCCGTTTAAACAGGAATTGGATAATATTGTTTTGTCTAAACCTATGGTGCAGGGAGAAACAGTCCAGCCGTATTTTTCTTCTGATTTGCAGAATATTTTTATCAAAGCGCAAAAAGAAGCGGATTTATTTAAAGATGATTATGTGTCTGTTGAACATTTATTTTTATCAATTTTATATACAAAAAATCAGCTGCTTTTAGATTTACTCAAGAAAAATGGCATTACTCGTGACGTTGTTTTAAATATTTTAAAAAGTATTCGCGGAATTTATCGAGTGAAAGATAAAAACGCGGAAAGTAATTATCAAACTTTGGAAAAATATACCCGTGATTTAACTGATTTAGCAGCAAAAGAAAAGCTTGATCCGGTGATTGGCAGGGATAATGAGATCAGGAGGCTTATTGAAGTACTTTCACGCAGGAGAAAAAATAATCCTGTTTTAATTGGTGAGGCTGGCACAGGTAAAACAGCTGTTGTTGAAGGGATAGCGCGCAGGATTGTTAATCACGATGTACCAGGCGCGTTAAAGGATAAACGTATTCTAATGCTTGACCTTGGAGCATTGGTCGCTGGAGCAAAATTTAGAGGTGAATTTGAGGAAAGGCTTAAAGCGCTTTTAAATGAGGTGGAAAAATCAGATGGAAAGGTGATTCTTTTTATTGATGAATTGCATATGTTGATTGGCGCTGGACGCACTGAAGGAGCTATGGATGCTTCTAATATGCTAAAACCTGCTTTAGCACGCGGTGATTTACGTTGTATAGGCGCTACTACAATTGATGAATACCGCAGGTATATTGAAAAAGATAAAGCGCTTGAACGGCGCTTTCAGCCTGTGCTGATCGCGGAACCAAACTCTAAGGATACAATTTCTATTTTAAGAGGGATTAAAGAAAAATATGAAGTTTATCATGGTGTGAGAATAAAAGACAGCGCTTTAATTGCAGCAGCACAATTGTCAGACAGATACATTACTAACCGGCATCTTCCTGATAAGGCTATAGATTTAATTGATGAAGCTGCGGCAAAGTTAAAAATAGAAATTGACAGTATGCCTGAGGAAATCGATACATTAGAACGCAGGGTTATGCAGTTGGAAATAGAAAAGCAGGCTTTAAAAAAAGAAAAAGATACAGTTTCAAAAACCAGGCTGCAGAAAATAGAAGCAGAAATTGCTGAGCTAAAAGCTAAGTTGTCAGTGATGAAGATTAACTGGCAGAACGAAAAGCAGGTGATTACCCGGAGTAGGAAGATAAAAGAACAAATTGAACAATTTAAAATTGCTGAAGCTCAGGCAGAACGTCAAGGGGATTTAGATAAAGTGGCTAAAATTCGTTATGGAGATTTAATCGAACTTGATAAAAATTTGCAGGAAAATAAAATTAAATTATCCAAATTACAAAATGGAAGGCAAATGCTGCAGGAAGAAGTAAGTGAAGAACACATCGCGGAAGTTGTGTCTAAATGGACAAATATTCCGGTATCTCATTTAATGCAGGGAGAAATTGATAAGTTGATTAATATGGAACAGAGTTTAAAAGAAAAAGTTGTCGGGCAGGATGAGGCGATAGAACTTGTTGCTAATGCGGTTCGTCGTTCCAAAAGCGGGTTAAGCGATCCGAATCGGCCTATTGGGTCTTTTTTGTTTCTTGGCCCTACAGGCGTGGGAAAAACTTATTTAACCAAAGAATTAGTTGCATTTTTATTCAATGACCAAAAAGCTTTTGTGCGCATTGATATGTCTGAATATATGGAAAAACATTGTGTTAGCCGGCTTATTGGCGCTCCTCCAGGATATGTGGGATATTCTGAAGGCGGGCAATTAACTGAAGCTGTGCGGCGCAGGCCATATACAGTAGTGTTATTTGATGAAATTGAAAAAGCGCATTCTGATGTATTTAATATTTTATTACAGGTACTTGATGAAGGCAGACTTACTGATGGACAGGGACGGGTGGTTAATTTTAAAAATACATTGATTATTATGACTTCTAATCTTGGCACCAGCATAATTGAAGAATTGGATGATGTAAGGCAAATCAGAAACAATGTTTTGAGCTTAGTAAAGGCTAATTTTAAGCCTGAGTTTCTTAACAGGCTTGATGAAATTGTGATTTTTAACAAGTTAAAACAAAGTGATTTAAAAGATATAGTACAGATTCATTTAAAAGAACTGCAGTTTCGTTTGGCTGAGAACCAGATAAAAGCTTATATTACTGAGTTAGCGCGCAATGAGCTTGTAAAAGAAGGATTTGAGCCTGCTTTTGGCGCACGGCCTTTAAAAAGAGTTATCCAGAGAAGGATTTATGACAAAATTGCTTTAAAACTTTTGGAAGGCTCTGCGGGGAAGAAAAGTACAATCAAAATTGATTATGATCCTCAAACTGATGTATTTACCATAAGTAATAACAAAATGGCGTAAGCAGGGGAGTTTACAGAGCTAAGGCAAAATAAAATAGACAGGGCATGATGAATCATGTTTCTACAGCAGTAATGATGATACCTTCATTTATTCACCGATTACTTGAAATATTTCAGAAATATTTCAAAAAAGTTGACTTTGGACCAAGGAGTTATTAATATAATAGCTGTATTGTATAGAGATATATTATCTATAATAAAAGAGGGGAAGAATTTTTATGGAGAATCAGCTTACCAGCAAAATAGGTGATGAATGGGTAACCGTGCATAAGGATATGAGTAAAGATGGGATGAAAGTTTCTTTTCAAAATAACCGTGTTTGCACTCTTGCTAAAGATCAATATACTGCTACTGATTATGATAATTTTTTGGCGATGTCTATTGCAGTAAGAGACAGAATTGTGGAACGCTGGATTTTAACACAAGAATTATACCATAAGAAAAATTTGAAACGTGTTTATTATTTGTCTCTTGAATTTTTAATTGGCCGGCTTATGGGCAATAATATGATTAATCTTGGGCTTATGGAAGATTCCGAAAAGGCTATGCAGGAGATGGGTATTGAGCTTGAGAAAGTCAGAGAGCAGGAAGTTGATGCAGGACTTGGCAATGGCGGTTTGGGGCGTTTGGCAGCATGCTTTTTAGACTCTATGGCCACCTTAGGTATTCCCGCGCATGGTTATGGCATAAGGTATGATTATGGTATTTTTCAACAGAAAATAGTTAATGGTTATCAGGTGGAGCTGCCTGATGAGTGGCTGCGTTTAGGCAACCCATGGGAATTTTCCAGGCCGGAATACACTTTTAAAATTAAATTTTATGGTGTTGTGCATATGCATTATGATCAAAATGGCCAGCTTTGTGTATATTGGGATGATACTGAAGATGTCCTTGCTGTGCCCTATGATATTCCTATTCCCGGGTATGGCAATGATGTTGTAAATACTCTCAGGCTTTGGTCTGCGCGCAGTACTGATGAATTTGAATTTGATTATTTTAATGATGGGGATTATGAACAGGCAGTTTATAATAAAGTACTTTCGGAAAATATTTCTAAAGTGCTTTATCCTAATGATAATCTTAGCCAGGGTAAAGAATTGCGTTTAAAACAAGAATATTTTTTTACTGCGGCATCTATCGCGGATATTATGCGCAGGTTTAAAACTGAAAATTTTGAGATGAATTCTTTGCCTGAAAAAATTGCCATACAATTAAATGATACGCATCCTGCTTTGGCTATCCCTGAATTGATGCGTATACTTGTCGATGATGAAAAACTTGAATGGGAAAAAGCATGGGGGTTAACTGTGCGCTGTTTCGCGTATACAAATCATACTGTTATGCCTGAAGCTTTGGAAAATTGGCGGGTAGCATTGTTAGGAAAACTCCTGCCGCGTCATCTGCAGATAATTTTTGAAATTAACAGCAGGTTTTTACGTGAAGTAGCTAACAAGTTTCCTGGTGATAATGCAAGGCTTGCAAGAATGTCTATAATTTCCGAAGGTGATACTCAAAAAGTAAGAATGGCTTCTCTTTCTATTGTTGGCAGTCATTCTGTAAATGGTGTATCTGAATTGCATTCAGAACTTTTAAAAACACAATTATTTAAAGATTTTTATGAGTTTTCCCCTGAAAAATTTAATAACAAAACAAATGGCATTACGCAAAGAAGATGGCTGTTAAAATCTAATACTGGTTTGTCTGATTTAATTACTTCAGTAATTGGAGATAAGTGGATTACAAATATGTATGAATTGGAAAAGCTGTTGGCTTTTACAACTGATGCTTCGTTTAAAAATAAATGGCGTGAAGTTAAGCTTGAGAATAAGAAATCTTTGGCAGGGTATATTTATCAGCAAATGGGGATTAAAATTAATCCTGATTCTTTATTTGATGTTCAAATCAAAAGAATGCATGAATATAAACGCCAGGTGCTTTTTGCATTATATATTATTGCGGAATATTTAAAAATTAAAAGAGATTTTAATAGTGTTACAGTGCCCCGTACTTTTATTTTTGGCGGTAAAGCCGCGCCTGGTTATTATATGGCAAAATTAATTATTAAATTTATTAATAATATTGCTGAGGTAATTAATAAAGATAAGGCTATTCGCGGCAAGTTAAAAGTTATTTTTCTTGAGAATTATAGAGTTTCCTTAGCTGAAAGAATTTTTCCAGCAAGTGATTTATCAGAGCAAATATCAACAGCAGGCACAGAGGCTTCCGGCACAGGGTGTATGAAGTTTATGGTTAACGGCGCTTTAACTATAGGGACTCTTGATGGTGCTAATATTGAAATTATCAGGGAAGCAGGCAAGGAGAATGCTTTTATTTTTGGCTTAAAAACAGAACAGATTCAGCAATTAAAAAATCAAGGATATAATCCATATATGTTTATTGAGGAATCAAAGACATTAAAAGAAATTATTACTCTGATTCAGTCTAATTTTTTCTCCCCTATAAAACCAGGGCTTTTTGAGCCCATTGTACAAAATTTGTTAAATAGCGATCCCTATTGCGTTTTAGCTGATTTTGATTCTTATTGCAAAGCTCAGGATGCAGTGTCTTCTGTTTATCAGAATGTTGATTTATGGACAGAAAAATCAATTATTAATGTTGCAAAATCCGGAAAATTTTCCAGTGACCGGACAATTCAGGAATATGCTAAAAATATCTGGGACATTACATCTGTAGATAATAATTCTGTAGATAATAATTCTGTAGGTAATAATAATGATAGTTGCTGAAATAAAAAGGATTTTAAGGAAAAACGGCAGCAGCGAAAAAGCATTAATATTGCAGGGATTTTTTAAAACAGGCAAAGGAGAATATGGCGAAGGGGATAGATTTATCGGCGTTAAGGTGCCTGAAATCAGAAAAGTTGCTAAGCAATATAAAAATTTGGGTTTAAAAGAGAATCTCAAATTATTAAAATCTTCAATTCATGAAGAAAGATTATTAGCGGTTTTAATTTTTGTCCTGCAATATGAATCAGGGAATCAAAAAACTAAAAAAATAATTTATGAAACGTATTTGACAAATACAGAGTATATTAATAATTGGGACATTGTAGATTTAAGCGCGCCAAAAATAGTTGGTGATTTTTTAAAAGATAAGCCTAAATCACCTTTATATAAATTAGTGAAATCAGATTTGCTTTGGCAAAAGCGTATTGCGGTTGTTGCTAGTTTTTGTTTTATTAAAAATAATGATTTTTCCCATACATTGAAAATTGCTGAAATATTAATTACAGATAAGCAGGATTTAATTCATAAAGCTGTAGGCTGGATGCTGCGTGAAGTAGGAAAAAGAAACATTACAGCAGAAGAGGAATTCTTAAAAAAGCATTGCCATCGAATGCCTCGAACAATGCTTAGATACGCGATTGAGAAATTTTCCGATGAAAAAAGACAACTGTATTTAAAAAAGAGAAAGGAGGACAGTTATGGCCTATGATCAGAGTTTAGATGAGTGTTTGTTTGCAAAGTCCTATGAATCTGAGTTATATAGACTAACAGTGAGTATTTATTCTTATAACAAAGGGGTGAAGAAACTGCAAATATCGAGAAACACTAAAGATGCCCAGGGAGAGTATAAGTTTGCTAAATTAGGCAGAATGAATAAAGAGGAAGTAGAGTCAATTTTACCCTTGATTCAGGAAGCAATGAAGGTTATGGATTAATTTGTTGGTATGATATAAACAATAAATTTTTAGATCACAATAATTGTTATACTTAAACGTAATAGGTTTGCAATTTTATGACGCCCCCTTGCACTGCATTTTGAAACGTTATTCTATCGCCAAACCTTAACGCAGCAAGCTGCGCCTGTGGTTTGTCTTAAGTCAGAACGTTTACAGGGGAAACTCTTAAATTTTACAAATCTATTATGTTTGAGTATATTAATAAACTGTGGTTTTTGTCTCTCAGATTTCCCCACAGATTTGGTTTGTTTCCAATTGAAAGAGCATTCAATTAAAACAGTCAAATCTGTGAGCAAATTTGAATCTAATTTAAAAGAAAGAAAATGCAAAGAAAAAAAATTAGTTTATCTGATTTATTAAAGATGAAATCAAATGGGGAAAAGATTACTATGCTTACTGCGTATGATTACCCTTTTGGTAAACTTATTGACCATGCTGGAGTTGAAATTATTTTAGTAGGCGATTCTCTTGGGAATGTAGTTCTAGGTTATGATAATCCTGTGCCGGTAACTATGGATGAAATGCTGCATCATAGCAAGGCTGTAAGAAAAGGAGTTGAATTTGCTTTTTTAGTTTCTGATATGCCTTTTATGTCTTTTAATGTAAGCTGTGAACACGCGATTATTAATGCTGGAAGGTTTATCAAAGAAGCTGGAGCTGATGCTGTGAAAATAGAAGGCGGCACAAACGCAGTGGTTGAAACAATTAAAGCAATTATTGCCGCGGGCATACCTGTTATGGGGCATCTTGGGCTTACGCCGCAAACAGCACCAATGCTTGGCGGGTATAAAGTCCAGGGTAAAGATAGAGAGTCAGCAGAAAAAATTTTAAATCAGGCTCTTGCGCTTGAAAGCGCTGGCTGTTTTTGTATTGTGTTTGAATGTGTGCCTGATAAATTAGCTGGACTTATTACTAAAAAGTTGCGTATTCCCACAATTGGAATTGGCGCTGGAGCGGAATGTGATGGACAGGTTTTAGTTATCCATGATTTACTTGGCATTAATAATAAGTTTATGCCGAAATTTGTCAGGCAATATGCTAATCTTGGAGAGGTGATTACGCAAAGTGTGCAGGATTATATTTGTGAGGTAAAACAAAAAAAATTTCCTGCGGAAGAGCATTGTTTTAAAATCAATGCGGATAATTTGCCTAATTTGTATACTCAAACGTAATAGGTTTGCAAAATTTAGGCGTTTCCCTGTACTGTGGATTGGAATGTTCTGACTTAAGGCAAACCGCAGGCGCAGCTTGCTGCGTTAAGGCTTGGCGATAGAAGAACGTTTCAAAATGTGGTGTGAGGGGGGCGTCATAAAATTGCAAACCTATTACTTTTTAGTATAAATCGAGAAATATTGTGAAGATTGTTATTGTTGGCCCCGGAGCGATTGGTTGTCTGATTGCTGCTTTTTTATCCCGCGTAAAACAGGCAGAAGTCTGGCTGTTGGATAAAGATCTGGCACGCGCGCGAAGAATTAATAAATCTGGAGTTTTTGTCCAGGGGATTAATGGAAAATTAAAAGCCAGGGTAAAAATTACTGCTTGTGCCAGTCAAATTAAGTTTTGTGATTTAATTATATTTTGTGTTAAAAGTTATGCTGCAGAATCCGCGCTGAAAACAGTTAAACCATTATTAAATAGAAATGTTTGTTTACTTAGCCTGCAAAATGGGCTGGGTAATGTAGAAATAATTTCTAAGATTAGCGGTAATACTAATGTATGGGCTGGGGTGATTTTTTTGGGTGCAACATTATTGTCTGAAGCCAATGTTCGTTATGCTGGAGCAGGTAAAATAATTATTGGCAAAAAAGACGGCAAAATTACCCGCAGGATGCGTGTATTACGCGATGTATTTAAAAACGCTGGTTTTGAAATATCGCTTTCTAAAAAAATCGATGCATGGATTTGGCATAAGTTAATAATTAACATAGGTATTAACGCGCTTTCTGCGATTACATCTTTAAAAAATGGGGATTTGCTTAAATACTCTGAGGTTAGACAGATACTGGATTTAAGCGTTAGAGAGGCAGTGTGTGTTGCCGAGAAAATGGGAATAAAATTAATCTATAAAAATATGCGGAAAAAAACTGAAGCAGTATGCGATTTTACAGCAGAAAATATTTCTTCAATGCTGCAAGATGTTTTAAATAGGAAAAAAACAGAAATAGACTCTCTTAATGGCGCCATTGTTCGCAAAGCAGAGGAAATTGGCATAGACACGCCGGTAAACAGAGTTTTGACTAATCTGATTAAAATAAAGCAGTTGTGTTATACTCAAACGTAATTGGTTTGTAATTTTATGACATTTCCCTGCACTGCATCTTGAAACGTTCTTCATTCGCAAATTCTTAGGCGCAGCAAGCTGCGCCTGCGGTTTGACTTAATCAGAACGTTCCAATCTACAGCACAGGGAAACGCCTAAATTTTACAAACCAATTGCGTTTGAGTATATCAAACGAATTAGAAGCCAGAAGTCAGAATTCAGTAGGGTAAAAATTTTATTCACTGGTTTCATTGAGTTATTTTTTATTTTGACTTCTGAATTCTTTAAATTAATCCATACATTTTTTTATAATAGAGCTATAAAAAATAATTATGCAGAAAATTTTGGTTGTAAATCCTTTTGGTATTGGAGATGTGCTTTTTACCACGCCTGTTTTACGCTCTTTAAAGCAAAAATATCCGCAGAGTTTTATCGCGTATCTGTGCAATAGCCGCAGTGCTTTGGTACTCAAAAATAATCCTTTTGTTGATCAGATTTTTTTTTATTCCAGAGGCGATTTTAAAATAATTAAAAAAAAATCTAATTTTAAATATCTGGTTCAGGTATTTAAAGCAATAATTGTGCTAAAGAAAATGAAATTTGATTTTGTGATTGATCTTTCTTTAGTTACTCAGTATAGTTTTATTTTTTGGTTGATTGGCATAAAAAAACGCTATGGTTTTAATTATCGCAATAGGGGATTTTTTTTAACAGACAAAATTGATCTTAGTGGTTTTACAGATAAACATGTGGTTGAATATTACCGTCAATTAATGTTTAAAGCAGGCATAGATAAATTTAGGAAACATCTGGATTTTTTCTTGAATACAGAAGATTTAGCCTGGCAGCAGGAATTTTTGCAGAAAAATCAAATTAATAACAATGGACTGATTGTTGGTATCGCGCCTTTTGGCGGCATAAGCTGGGGGCAGAATGCGGAGAATAAACAATGGCCTTTAGAAAGGTTTGCTGGAGTAATCAACCGTGTTATAGATAAATACAATGCCAGAGTTATTATTTTTGGTGTTAAAGCTGACCTTAAAGCTGCAAAAGATTTGCAAAATATGATTAAAACAGGAAAAATAATCAGTGCTGTGGGATGCACTGATTTAAGGCAATTAGGTGCTTTAATTAAATGTTTGAATTTATTGATTAGTAACGACTCAGGGCCTATGCATATTGCCTGCGCTTTAGATATAAAAATTGCGGCTGTTTATGGGCCGGTTGATGAAAAAGTTTATGGCCCTATAGGCAATCCTGATAATTATGCGGTAATAACTAAAGATTTAGCTTGCAGGCCGTGTTATAAAAATTTTCGGACAAAAGATTGCCGCACAAAAAAATGTTTAATGCAAATAAGTGAAGACAATGTGTTTGATGCTATAGAAAGGTTATTATGAATAAAATTCCTTTTATTGATCTTGCCCCGCAGAATTTAAGGCTAAGGGATAAATTGTTATCTTGTGTGGATGAAGTGATTTGTTCTGGTGAGTTTATTTTAGGTTCTCAGGTGCAGGCTTTTGAAAAGGAATTTGCTGCTTATTGCGGGACTAAGTACGCGGTAGGTGTAAGTTCAGGCACAGACGCTTTATTTCTATCGCTTCTAAGCGTAGGGATTGGCAAGGGTGATGAAGTTATTTGCCCGGTTTATACATATATAGCTACAGCTCTAAGCATTTCCTGTACTGGGGCAAAACCTGTTTTTGTTGATATTTCGCCGCGTACTTTTAATCTTGATCCCAGTGAGATTAAAAAGAAAATTAGTAAAAAGACTAAAGCAATAATCCCCGTGCATCTTTATGGACAGCCAGCGTATATGGGGCAGATTTTAAAAATAGCAAAACAAAATAATTTAAAAGTGATTGAAGATGCTGCTCAGGCTCATGGAGCAGTATATATAAATGATCAGCATAATAAACAAATTGTTGGAGCAGTTGGAGATATCGGCTGTTTTAGTTTTTATCCAACAAAAAATTTAAGCGGGTGTGGTGACGGGGGTATGATTACAACAAGCCGCAAAAATATTTACCAAAAATTGCTTATTTTACGTGATCAGGGAAGAAAAGGGACAAACAGGTATTTACACTATTTAAAAGGCTATAATTGCCGCTTAGATTCTATTCAAGCCGCATTATTAAGAGTTAAACTTAAAGAATTGGACGCGCAGAATCAATTACGCAGGGATAAAGCAGGTTTATACACAAAATTGCTTAAAAAATGTCAGGGAATTACCTTGCCTGTTCAGCCTGATTACGCGCAATCTGTGTTTCATATTTACGCGGTTTTAGTGAAAAATAGAGATAAAATTTATCAGGAGCTGCAAAAATTAAATATTAATACAGCTAAAATTTATTCCTGCCCATTACACCTCCAGCCTGCATACAAAGATCTCGGCTGTCAAAAAGGTGATTTCCCGTGTGCGGAACAAGTAAGCAAAAAAATCCTTTGCCTGCCCATATATCCAGGTTTGAAAGAAGAAAACATAAAATTTATTGTAGAAAATCTTTGTAAAATTTGTGGGTAAAAAAATAGGCGATTGTCTCGGTGTGGTTTTGAAATAAAAAAATAAATCCCCCTATAACTGAAGCGGGGACACCATAAATTTATCATTTTTATGGCTTTTTCTTAGAATCTGTGGGTTAATTGTCGATTTTTTACCCTTCAATTCGTCGTTTCCTTGTTTTAACAAAGAATCCAGAAGTCAGGAGTCAGAATAGAAGACAAATATACTCAAACGCAATTGGTTTGCAAAATTCAGGCGTTTTTCTGTGCCCTAGATTGGAACGTTCTGAGCTAAGTGACCGTAAAGAAATAAAGTTTACATTTCTACCTCACATCTTCAGGCCGTC
>QNCH01000030.1 GCA_003645745.1 Candidatus Omnitrophota bacterium | reverse complement strand
CGAAAAAATTTGACGCTTGTGTGGCTGGGGTAATTTCTGGGGATCCTAAATTATATATGGGACCAGGTAAAGGGAAAATGCCTTTAGCTTTAGCCGGGATTGTTAAGTGTAAGGTGAGTGCAGAGAATGGAAAAATTCAAAGAGGTGACTTATTAGTTAGCTCAGGCTCTGCTGGGTATGCAATGCGTGCTGATTCCAAAGATGTGCTGCCTGGGATGATTGTAGGCAAGGCATTAGAAGGGTTTGAAAAAGGCAAAGGGAAAATTTTTATTTTGGTAAATAAGCAATGAAGAATAAATATAGAGTTTTATATAAAAAATATTGGCACCGGATAGTCTTGAGTATTGTTTTATTAGGGCTTTGTTTTGGGAAAGTTTGTTTTTCCCAGCAAGGTTCTACGCATACCGTAAAATTAGCAAGTAATTTTTTGCCTCATTTTGCCGCGTATAGCAGGATTATGACAAAAAAAATATTGGATGCTGATAACAATGCTAATTTTTGCGATCCATCAGCGTTAAGTGTTTTTCTGGATTTAGCTGTAACCGGAGATATTAATGTTGAGTCAATGATAGAAGGTCATTTAATACCCCCTTTACCAGGCCTATACCCCCAATATTTTATTAACCTGGATCCATCTTTAGCTGTAGGGCCAGCTATTTATTGCGATAGCCTGCAAACTGTTGATACAATTACTATGGGGGCGGACAGTCCGCTGCCTTTAGATGGAAGTGGTAATCCTTTAACCGGCAAGCATGTTTATGATATTGCTGAAGCAATTACAGGTTTCAATTGTATGCCTGCGGATGTGGTGGTGATTAGCAGAAAGCAGGATTTAACAGTGGAAGTTTCAGGTATTGCCTTTGATGTGCGTGTGGCTGGAGTAATTTCTACAGAGCCAAAATTATTAATGGGCACAGATTCTGGTAAAGTGCCTTTAGCTTTAGCTGGTATTGTGCAGTGTAAGGTAACAAATGAAAATGGCAGAATTATTTCAGGTGATTTATTAGTCACCGCATCAAAGCCTGGTTATGCAATGCGTGCTGACAAAAAAGATATTTTGGCTGGAATGCTTGTGGGTAAGGCTTTAGAACCATTGGACGCGGATACCGGCAAAATTTATATTTTAGTTAATTAGGCTTAAAATTTTAACCTTATCCTCTTGTTGTAATTTTATAACTGGGGACGTGGTGACTTTGTGACTGGTGATTTTGTTTAAACTTGTCATTAAATAGAAAAAAGGATTAAATAATGAAGAAAAATGGAGCTCAGATTCTAATTGACGCATTATTAAAAGAAGGCGTTGAAGTAATTTTCGGCTATCCAGGAGGATCAGTTTTACCTTTGACTGATCTGCTATATGAGAGTACGTTAAAAGTTATTCAAGTACGTCATGAACAGGGAGCAGCACACGCGGCGGATGGTTATGCCAGATCTACAGGTAAAGTTGGCGTGTGTTTGGCAACCTCAGGTCCTGGTGCAACAAATTTGGTAACAGGCATAGCAACCGCTTTTATGGATTCTGTGCCTATGGTGGCAATAACCGGGCAGGTGAAGACCGGGCTTATTGGCAATGATGCTTTTCAGGAAGCTGATGTTACAGGAATAACCAGGCCGATTACTAAACATAATTATTTAGTTAAAGATATTACTCAGTTTGCCAGTATAATTAAAGAAGCTTTTTATATTGCTTCTACAGGCAGGCCAGGTCCTGTGTTGATTGATGTTCCGGTGGATATTCAGATCCAGGAAACAGAATTTGTGTATCCTGAAACTGTGAATATGCGTTCATATAAACCTCCGCTTAATGGAGATTCCGTACAGATACAAAAAGCGCTCAGGTTAATCAGCCAGAGTGAGAGGCCGGTGATTTATTCAGGAGGAGGGGTGATTATTTCCGGGGCAAGCGAACAGTTGCGTGAATTTGCTTTAAAATTTAATATTCCGGTAACTACTACGCTTCTGGGGCTGGGCGCTTTTCCTGAAGATAATGAGCTGTCTTTAGGTATGCTTGGTATGCATGGTACAGTTTATGCCAATAACGCAATAATGGAAAGTGATTTAATTATCGCGATTGGAGCGCGTTTTGATGACCGAGTTACTGGGAAAATTTCTGAATTTGCGCCATATGCTAAAATTATTCATATAGATATTGATCCTAGCGCAATTAGTAAAAATGTGGCAGTAGATGTTCCTATTGTGGGAGACGCGAAACATATTTTATTAGAGCTTAATAAAGAGGTAACGCAGTCTGATTTAGGAGACTGGCTGTTAAAAATAAAAGAATGGAAAAATAAATATCCGTTAGTTTATTCGAGAAGTTCAGGTAAAATTAGTCCTCAGTATGTGGTGGAACAGATTGATAAAATTACAAAATCAGACGCGATAATCTGCACTGAAGTTGGCCAGAATCAGATGTGGGCAGCCCAGTATTATCAATATACAAAGCCGCGTACTTTTATTTCTTCAGGCGGGTTAGGCACAATGGGGTATGGATTTCCTGCAGCGATTGGCGCAAAAGTTGCTATGCCTGATAAAGTTGTTTTTGATATTGCCGGAGATGGTTCAATTCAGATGAATATTCAGGAATTAGCTACTGCTGTTGAGAATAAAATTAATGTAAAAATAGTCATTTTGAACAATAGTTATCTTGGTATGGTCAGGCAATGGCAGGAACTTTTTTATCACAAACGTTATGCTTATACCCCAATATCCGGGCCTGATTTTGTTAAATTAGCGCAAAGTTATGGCGCTGTGGGGCTAAGGGTTGAGAAAGAGGAAGATGTGGCAAAGGTTTTGGAACAAGCAATTGCCCTTCCAAATGTAGTTGTGATAGATTTTATTATTGACCCAGGAGCTAATGTTTTACCAATGGTGCCTGCTGGTGAGGCAATTAATAGAATGATTGGCGGGATGTCTTAAATTTTTTGATTAAAATGAGGTGAATAGTGAAACATACAATTGCAGCATTAGTGGATAATAAACCAGGAGTTTTAGCGCGTATTTCAGGCCTTTTTAGCGCGCGCGGCTTTAATATTGATTCTTTAGCTGTTGGTGAGACCAATGATCCTACTGTTTCGCGTATGACTATTATTGTGGATGCAAAAGATGAGCGGATTTTAGAACAAATAAAAAAGCAACTGCATAAGCTTATTGATATAATTACAGTGTTGGATTTAACTGAAAAAGAATTTTTTGAACGTGAGCTGGTTTTAATAAAAGTTAATGGACAAAATACAGATAATCTCCAGTCTGCAATAGAAAAATTTTCCGCAAAGGTTTTATCTGCTGATGAAAAGACAACAATCATAGAAGCTGTTGGCAGCAGGGCAGAGATCAGCGAATTACTGAATGGTTTAAAAGATATAGGCATTAGCGAGTTAGTCAGGACCGGCAGGATTGCTATTGCTAAATGAATAATATGCGGGGGAGAAGTGTATGAAGATAGATGAATTGCTAAAATTAATGGTAGAAAAAAAAGCTTCTGATTTGCATCTTAGCGTAGGTATCCCACCACAGCTTAGAATTAATGGGCAATTAATTAATTTAGAGTTTGAGCCGCTTACTCCTGAAATTATTCAGAAATTAGTTTACAGCTTACTAACAGATGGCCAGATAAAAAGGTTTGAATTAGAAAAAGAATTGGATTTTTCCTGCGGCATTGAGAATTTAAGCAGATTCAGAGTAAATGTGTATTATCAGCGTGGTTCAGTTGGTATGGCTGCAAGAGTAATTCCTTTTAATGTTCCAAGCCTTAAAGAGTTGGGATTGCCTGATATATTAAAAACTTACGCTGATAAACCGAGCGGCCTTGTTTTAATTGCCGGGGCCACAGGCAGTGGGAAATCTACGACTCAGGCTGCATTGATTGATTATATTAATCATACCAGGCGCACGCATATTATTTCCATAGAAGACCCTATTGAATATTTGCATAAGCATAATTTATCTACTATAGATCAACGTCAGTTAGGCACAGATACACTTTCTTTTGAGGAAGCGCTTAAACATGTGTTTCGCCAGGATCCTGATATTATTGTAATTGGAGAGATGAGGGACTTAGAAACAATTCAGGCTGCTTTAACTTTAGCAGAAACAGGGCATTTGATTTTTGCTACTCTACATACGAGCAGTGCGACAAATTCTATTTCCAGAATTGTTGATGTTTTCCCAAGTCACCAGCAGCAGCAGATTAGAGTACAGCTCTCATTAGTTTTAACTGCAGTGGTTATTCAGCAGCTTATTCCAAATGCTAATGACCAGGGCAGGTCTTTGGCTTTAGAGATTATGAACGCGGTTTCAGGAATTCAAAATTTGATTCGGGAAAATCATATGCATCAAATATATTCTTTGATTCAAACTGGGGCAAAATATGGAATGTGTACAATGAATAACTCTTTATGTAATTTAATTGTAAAAGGCAACATTACTTATAAAGAAGCATTGAAACATACA
The DNA here is from genome assembly GCA_003645745.1 of Candidatus Omnitrophota bacterium. Taxonomy (GTDB): domain Bacteria; phylum Omnitrophota; class Gorgyraeia; order B26-G9; family B26-G9; genus B26-G9. The sequence continues at coordinate 7,537 of QNCH01000030.1, read as the reverse complement.
CATGATGAACATGAATTAATGATGTTATTGAAAAGAGATGGGATTGTTTTTTAATGTAATATAAACGTAGGGGGTTGATTTGTCAAATCCGTGACAATAATTTCGTAATAATTAAATTAAAATTAAGAAATTTATTCAAAGGAGGGAAATATGGCAAAAGTATATTATGAACAGGACGCGAATTTAGAGATTTTAGAAAATAAAGTTGTTGGTATTATTGGCTATGGCAGCCAGGGGCACGCGCAGGCGCAAAATTTACGCGACAGTGGTATAAATGTAATTGTTTCTGAGCTTCCGGGAACTGCTAATTACGCGTTTGCTAAATCGCATGGTTTTGAGCCAATTGAAGTCGCACTTTTAGTTAAACAGGCAGATATTATCCAGATTCTTGTTCCTGACGAATTTCAGGCAGAGCTTTATAAAAAAGATATTCAGCCGAATTTATCTGCAGGTAAAGCGATTATGTTTTCACATGGTTTTAATATTAATTTCAAGCAAATTATTCCGGATCAAAATATTGATGTTTTTATGATTGCGCCAAAAAGCCCGGGCCATTTAGTAAGAAGTGAATATGTTAAAGGCGGAGGAGTGCCGTGTTTGGTGGCAGTGTTTCAGGATGCTTCAGGCAAAGCTAAAGATATTGCTTTGGCTTATGGCAAAGGTATTGGCGGAGCTAAGGCTGGGATTATTGAAACTACTTTTAAAGAAGAAACAGAAACTGACCTTTTTGGTGAGCAGGTTGTGCTTTGCGGTGGTGTTTCTGAACTCGTGAAAAAAGCGTTTGAAACATTGATTGAAGCAGGGTATCAGCCTGAAATAGCTTATTTTGAATGTTTACATGAGTTAAAATTAATTGTGGATCTTTTTTATCAGGGCGGCATAAGTTATATGCGCTATTCAGTGTCTAATACAGCGGAATATGGTGATTTAACCAGAGGGAAAAGAATTATTAATTCTAATACAAAAACAGAGATGTCAAAGATTTTGTCAGAAATACAGGATGGCAGTTTTGCCAGAGAATTTATTGATGAATGCAAAAATGGCAAACAGAATTTTAAGCGTATGGAACAAGAGGGAAAAGATCATCCAATTGAGGTTGTTGGCCGTAATTTAAGAAAAATGATGAAGTGGATAGATTCTAAAGAAGTTTAATCTACAGCACAGTGAACGCCTAAATTTTACAAACCTATTACGTTTGAGTATAATTATCAATAATCCTGTAGGGAACGGGCATGCCCGTTCCGCTAATAAAAACAAAATAAATAATAATTTATTGGTTATTGTTGGATCATTCAAATCCGCTGTCACTAAACAAATTAATCAATTAAATAATTTATCGTAGTAGGAATTTTTTTTTAAGTTGTTTAGTTGCAAAAGGTTACAAAAAGAAGCTGCGTTGGGTTGTAGCCTTGTAATGTGTATTGTAAATATAGTTTAAACATAGCGAATTATATCAGACAGATGGCTGAATATGGATTCCCGCTAAAAGGTTGCGGGCATCTGTCTTGCTATGCAGGGAATGATATTGTAGGGTATCCTATAATCAATCCTACCAGCTTCATCATCACCATTTTTTTGTCATTCCCGCAATTTTTTAGCGGGAATTTAATTTATCGCCATTTAAATGGCAGAAATCATTTCATGATCATATTATCCGTGTTGACGAATCGTTAGATAAAATTTCCACCAAAGGCGGACAGGCGTGAATATATTGTAAACAATCCCGCAACATGGGATAATGATGAATATAATATTGGAAATCATAAATTAACGGTTCAGGCATGCCTGAACCCTACAGGATAGGGGATTTTAAAAATAAAATGGGTAAAAGAATAATTATTTTTGATACAACTTTAAGAGATGGCGAACAAGCGCCTGGCGCGAGTTTGAACGCTTTTGAAAAAGTGGAAGTTGCTAAACAATTGGTGTGTTTGGGTGTGGATGTAATTGAGGCTGGGTTTCCGATTTCTTCGCCGGGTGATTTTGCTTCTGTTAATCAGATTGCAAAAAATATTAAAGGCGCTGTTATTTGCGCTTTGGCAAGGTCTTTAAATAAAGATATTGAAGCAGCGGCAAATGCTTTAAAACCCGCGAAAAGAAAACGTATCCATGTTTTTCTCGCTACGTCTAAGATTCATATGCAGTATAAATTAAAAAAAGCGGAAGACGAAATTTTAAAAATTGCTGAGTCCGCGGTAAAGTACGCGCGTAAATTTTGCGATGATGTTGAGTTTTCACCTGAAGATGCTTCAAGGACAGAGCCTGACTTTCTTTGCAGGGTAATAGAAAAAGTAATTAAAGCTGGAGCAACTACTGTAAATATTCCAGATACTGTTGGTTACGCGCAAACATCAGAATTTGGCGCTTTAATCCGCTCAATTTGCAATAGAGTGCCGAATATTAATCAGGCAGTAGTGTCTGTGCATTGCCATAATGATTTAGGTGTTGCTGTGGCAAATTCGCTTTCAGCAATTAAAAACGGCGCTGGCCAGATAGAATGCACAGTTAACGGCATTGGAGAACGGGCTGGTAATGCGGCAGTAGAAGAGATTGTAATGAATTTAATGACACGTAAAGATTTTTTTGACCATATGTATACAGGTATAAATCCTAAAGAAATTTATAAAACCAGCCGTTTGGTGAGCAGTTTAACAGGATTTGCAATTGCGCCGAATAAATCGATTGTAGGGGGTAATGCTTTTCGGCATGAATCAGGCATTCATCAGGACGGTGTATTAAAAAAAAGGCAGACCTACGAGATTATCAGCCCTGATGATGTAGGTTTTTATGGGCAGGGGTTGGTAATGGGAAAACATTCAGGCAGGCATGCTTTTTCAGACAGGCTTAAGCAATTGGGCTTTAAATTAACAATTGCGCAGGTTGAAAAAGCTTTTGTTCGGTTTAAAATATTAGCAGATAAAAAAAAGGAAGTTTTTGACGATGATTTGAGCGCTATTGTTGAAGAGCAAATAGGCGGTTTTCCTGAGGGATGGGTATTAACTGAACTTGAATTTAAAGGAGGTACGCATATTAATCCTCAGGCAAAGGTTAAACTACAAAAACAGAAACAGATATTTGAAGCTGAGTCTTATGGCGATGGGCCGATAGACTCTTGTTTTAAAGCCATTGAAAAAATAATTAAAATAAAAAGTAAACTATTGGAATATTCTATTTCAGCAGTAACCTCAGGTAAAGACGCGTTAGGCGGGGTTAGTTTGAAACTTGAAATTAAAAAACAGCATATTCAGGGCAGAGGCGCAAGTACAGATATTATTGAAGCTTCAGCTAAAGCATACCTTAATGCAGTAAACAGGGTTTTATTAAAAACTAAAGTTATTGCGAATAGAAACGGAGAAGTTTGATGTTTAAATATGGATTGATTGGTTATCCTGTTAAACACAGTTTTTCAGCTGCTATGCATAATGCTGCTTTTTCCTATCTTAATTTAGATGCTAAATATGAATTATTTGAGTTAAAGCCTGAACAAGTTGCTGAATTTTTATCTTGTCTAAAGAATAAAAATATCAGGGGTTTAAATGTAACTATCCCGCATAAAGAATTTGCTTTGCAATTCTTAGATGAAAAATCTCCTGAAGTTGAACAAATTGGCGCGGTAAATACTATTTGTGTAACGCAGCAGGGAAAGTTAAAAGGTTTTAATACTGATTGTTCTGGTTTTCTGCGGCATATTAGTGAAACAGGCATTGCTTTTAAAAGAGCGGCAATTATTGGCGCGGGCGGGGCAGCTAAAGCAGTTGTGATTGCGTTGCTTATAAACGGAATAAATGAGATTGCGTTATATGACATAGATAAAAGCAGAAGTTTGTGTTTAGCGCAAAGAGCCGGGGGGTTTTTCCCGCAATGCAGTATTTTGGTAAAAGATTCTATCTCAGAGTTAAAAATTTTAGAAAAAGATATTCTGATTAATGCTTCTGGAGTTGGGATGAAAGAGGAAGACGTATGTATAGTTAGCGAGCAATATTTGCATAAAAATCTTTTTGTCTATGATTTGATTTATAATCCAGCGCAGACAAAATTGTTAAAATTAGCTCAGCAAAAGGGGTTAAAGTTTAGTAATGGCCTGAAAATGCTTTTGTATCAAGGTATGCAGGCTTTTGAATTGTGGACGCATCAGGATGCTCCTTTGGAAATTATGTTTAAAGCTTTAAATGAAGAGGTTAGAAAATGATGCAAGTAATTATAAAAGTATTTTTATTTATTTTTGGATCTGTAATCGGCAGTTTTTTAAATGTTTGCATTTTCCGTTTGCCGCGCTCTGGGACATTAACTCTTGATGCGTTTAAAGATATAAAGGTTAATAACGAAAAACTTTGGGACGAGTTATTTAAACATAAGTTTATTGATGAGGAAGGTGTCATCCAGCTTAAATTTAAGCAGTTGAGCCATGCTCACAAATTACATTTAAGTACAGAGTTTAAGAGCCAGCAAACACAAATTTATCATATTTTGCGGCAGTTATGCGCTTTGTCTATTAACAATCCAAAACGGTCTTTTTGCCCTAATTGTAAGAAACAAATTTTTTGGTATGATAATATTCCTTTGTTAAGTTATTTGATCCTTGGCGCAAAATGCAGGGAGTGCAGGCAGCATATACCATTTAGATATTTTATGGTGGAATTAATTACCGCGTGTGTATTTGTTGTTTTATATATATTTTTTGGTTTTTCAGCTAAATTTTTTATTTATACCGCGTTAACCTGCGCTTTAATTGTATCTACATTTGTTGATTTTGACTTCCAGATTATTCCTGATGAAATAACTTTGGGCGGATTAGTAATTGGCCTTATTGTAAGCTTTATTTTTCCGCAAATTCATAATGTGAATACTCATTTTTCCGGCTTGATTCAATCAGGCTTAGGTTTGTTAGTCGGCGGAGGCAGTATTTTTTTAATTGGGGAATTTGGAAAAATAATATTTAAAAAAGAAAGTATGGGCGGCGGGGATGTTAAATTTTTAGCAATGATTGGCAGTATTTTAGGCTGGCAATATGCTTTGCTGATATTTTTTGTTGCTCCTTTTTTTGGCGCAGTTGTTGGAATTACGATGAAACTACGCAAAGGTGTAGAAACTATTCCTTATGGCCCTTACTTATCTATAGCCGCGTTTTTAGTTATTTTATGGGGCAAGGAATTTTTGCGCTGGTTTATGCATTCCTCATAACAATTTGAGATTATAATTTAATGCATAAGAAAATTTCTCTTAAGCCGTTTAGTTGTAAATGGTTATAAAAAAATGTTTTTGTTCTCCCCTGTTATTTTTGCAGGGAATCTAATTTAGATATTTTATAGTATGCTTCGCTTCTTTTGCCAAAATGTCCATGTTATATATACGATGGATTTTTTGATATTATACGCTGAATATACTCAAACGCAATTGGTTTGTAAAATTTAGGCGTTTCCCTGTGCTGTAGATTGGAACGTTTTGACCTAAGTCAAACCGCAGGCGCAGCTTGCTGCGCTTAAGGATTTGCGAATGAAGAACGTTTCAAGATGCAGTGCAGGGGAATGTCATAAAATTACAAACCAATTGCGTTTGAGTATACATACATAAGTAAGTATTTATTTTTAACAGAGCAACAATATCGTGAGATAATGTAGAAATAAACGGCTCTTTGTAGTTTTGAGTGGGTAAGCAATATTTATTGAAGCTTCTTTTATATTGTCACACCTGCTCCGTTTTTCATGCCTTTTTGTCATTCCCGCAATCTTTTAGCGGGAATCTATTAATAGGTTTGGAATTTTATGATGTCCCCCTGCACCGCATTTTGAAACGCTCTTCTATCGCTAAACCTCAACGCAGCGAGCTGCGCCTGCAGTTTGGCTTAGGTCAGATCGTTCATAGGGCACAGGGAAACACCTAAATTTTACAAACCTATTACGTTTGAGTATATGTAGAAAATGTTTTTGTATAACCCTAATGGTAAGATATCTAAAGGCAATAACAAAGAAGAAAAAAGTCTGCCCGAATGGCGTTAATTTAAAAAAAATATTATGTTTTTAAAAAATAAATCCGTGATTAGTAAAAATAAGTTTTTAAAATTTATTACATTAGTTTTTCTGGGAGTGTGTGGGGTGGTGTTTGGAGCCCAAGCCCAAGCGGCAGATTATTACATGGCAACCAATGGAAGCGACATAATTGGTGATGGAAGCTCTGGAAATGAGTGGCAAACATTACAGTATTCAATGGCTAATATGGGCAGCGGAGATACTTTGATTATTCGTGATGGTGTCTATACCTGTATAGAAAATACTATTGATTCTACACATAAACCTCAAAATGGAAATTCAACTGATTACACCCAGATACGCGCTGAACATTCTGGCAAAGTTTCTTTTGATGGACAAGATGAGAATAATGTATTTGCTTTGAGTACAGCATCATATATTAGTTTTGAAGGCATTATCTGGTGCAATAATAATTTTCCGGGGGCAGGGACTTTAGTTGGTGTAGATTCTTGCAATCATATCAAGTTTATACATTGTGGAGCCTATGATGCTCATGATGGTGATGATGGACATGTGTTTTCATCATATAGCAGTACGGATTTGCTTTATGAAGAATGTTATGCTTGGGGTGCCGGTGATTATTCTTTTATGCCTGCCAGAGATACTGAACGAGTGATTTATAGAAGATGTGTATCTAGGCAAGATAGACAAGCTGGATGGCTTGCAACAACAGGTTTTTTCGCATACGGTTCGAGAAATGTTGAATTTCAGAATTGCATATATATTGATGCTGACAATGATATTGGATATTATAGTGCAAGGCCTTTTGCATGGACATTTCGATATGCAAGCCAAGGATTTGAGCTTGAAAATACTAATTTTGCAGGATGCATATCTTTGAATGGTGCTACGGGTGGTGTTGCAGCAGGGTCTACAGTAAGTCTCAATACTGCGGTTCTTTTTTCGAATTGTGTCAGTATGGGGACTTATCAGGGATCACGATTAAGATATGATGGAGCCAATTTTGATCATTGCACTTTTTATGGTATCTCTGCGCTAAACACAGATACATGGGGCAGGGGTGTATATTTTGAGGGTCAAGGCAGTAATGAAAGAGATGATATCTCTAATTCTATTATTGCTGGAGTAACTAATAATATTGCTTTGTTGAATGGGGTTAGCCAGTATAATTGTCTTTATAATAATTCAATTAATTATGTAGGTACATCTAATATGACAGGGGATAAGACAATGATTGATCCACTTTCAAACTCACTTCTATATCCTCTTCGAATTGAAAATAATTCAGACCTTGACGGTGCAGCCTCAGACGGCGGTGATATCGGCGCGACAATTTTTTACAAAATTGGCAGAGATGGAACACTTTGGGGAGAAGAAGGATATAACGAAACAACCAATGAATCCTTATGGCCATTCCCAAACGGATATAATTAAAGAGCATATGAAAGCTTATTCTTATGATGGTGGAAATTTAACAGGCAACAGCGGTTTCTGCGCAGACGGTACAGGTCTCTACGGTGGGGCAATAACTCTAACCTCATACATTTGGG
>QNCH01000029.1 GCA_003645745.1 Candidatus Omnitrophota bacterium | reverse complement strand
TGATCTTCAATCACGATTTCCTCAATGTACCTCAAGTACGCCGTGAAAATCGTTTATTCAGATCAGACAAATCTGACCTAAATCTGTGGCTATAAATGTAAACTTTATTTCTTTACGGTCACTAAGGCCTTTGTGTGTGACGGTAGGTTGCTGGCCGTTTAGATTTCCGCTAAAAGATTGCGGGAATGACAAAAAAGGAATGACAAACGGAGCAGGTGTGATAATATGATATGCGAGAAGCTTCAATAAATGTTACTTAGGAACTGTAACGAAATAAGTATTACATTTTTACCTCACAGATTCAGGCCATCTTTACCTGATCTTCAATCTCGATTTCCTAAACGTACCTCAAGTACGCCGTGAAAATCGTTCTATCAGATCAGATAAATCTGAAATCTGTCCTAGGATATAAATGCAACACTTATTTCGTTACAGTTCATTACCCGATTAAAACTTTAAAGAGTCGCATAAAATATTCAGGTTAGAAACGTATTTATTTTTTATTCTGAATTCTAACTTCTGACTTCTGGGTTCTTTTTGAAACAAGAAAAAGACGAATGAAATGGTCAAAAACCGAAAAGTAACCCACAGATTCTGTAAAAGAGCCAAAATTAATGATTGGGGGTAATGATGCAATTAGCATTTCCGAGAAGGCATGTTGTTTGTTATAAAGGATTTCATCGGGATATCTTTAGGAATCTTTTATTGAAAGGCGTAGATGAAGAAAAAGTAATAAGGGAATTTGAGAGAAAATTTGCGGAGCATATAGGAGTCAAATATGCTGTTGCTGTATCTAGTGGCAGAGGGGCTTTTTCCCTGCTTTTAAAAATTTTAGATATAAAAAATGGTGACGAAGTGCTTATTCCTGCTATTACCCACCCCAGTATTCCGCTTGTTATTAAGAATATGGGGGCTAAACCGATTTATGCTGATGTTTCAAAAGATTCTTTTGTTATACAGGCAGATCAATTAGAAAAAAAGGTTACCGATAAAACAAAAGTTGTTGTAGCAACTCATCTTTTTGGAATACCTTGTGATGTTAAAAGCATTATTGACTTTGCGATAGATAAAAAAATTAAAGTAATAGAGGATTGTGCGCATGGTATCGGAGTAGAGGTGGAAGGTAGAAAAGTTGGAAGTTTTGGCGATGCTGCATTTTTTAGTTTTGAAACTACAAAATTTATAAATACACTTGGTGGAGGAATGATAGTTACTGGTAATCGCGATTTATATTTAAAGATAAGGAAAGATGTTGATACCTATAGATTTCCTACGAAAATGTGGGTTATTAAAAAAATTGCTCGTTTTTATATTCATAAATTATATACAAATAGGTTATTTTTTAGTATAGCTGTGTTGCCTTTGAGTTTTTTATTAAATACTTTTAACGTTGATTCGATTCAACTTTATAAAAAACATCGTAAAGTTAAAACAGGGATTATTAATATTCAATATACCAGCTTGCAGTCAGTTTTGGGTTTGAGACAATTAGATATGGTTAAAGAAAGAAGCAATAAAATAATAAAAAACAGCAAATTATTCAAAAAAGAGTTAAGCTCTTCAAAAATAAATTATATCAATGCTTTTCCAGGTGCTAAGGATATTTTGTATATATTTTCATTTCTTGTGGAGAATCGAGATGTGTTTCAAAAACTACTTTACAAAAAAGGCATAGAAGCCGATAAAGACATCTTTGGAATTAATCTGGAATTATTCAAAGATAATCAACTTAATAATTCTATGAATTTTTTATCGAAAGTATTATTAGTTTCATTAAATGTTGATTTAAACGAAAGAGATATTTTTTATATCGCAAACACTATAAATGAAATATCGCGTAAATTAAATGTATAAAGAGTTTAAAAAATTGGTAAGTGTAAATCAGAGTAAAATATCTTTAGTTTTGGTTATTTTTGTCTTGTCTGCGTTTTATCTTCCATTATTGAAAAATATTAGCCATCCTGTAGATAATAGCGATTATATCCGAACTTATTACCGATTAGGATTGTTAAGGAAAATATGTTTGGAATATAAACAATTGCCTCAGAGGAACCCTTTCCTTTCAGGTGGTTTCCCGATTTTAGGTGATGCCTATGTATCCATTTTTAATCCTTTTTCTGTGTTAGCTTTAATATTTGGTGAAGTAAGAGGCGTTAAGCTGATAATATTTATTGTATTGTTATTTTGTGCTATGGGGATGTTTTATCTTACAAGGTATGTTTTAAGATATAATTGTGCTGGTTCAATATTTTCAACTTTAGTCTTTATGCTGTGCAGCTGGAGTGTTTTTCAAATAAAAGATGGGAATTATGAAAAAATATACTATTACCTACTTCCGTGGCTATTGAGTTTTTTGATAAAATCAGTTTCAAATAGGAAATTTATAATATTCGCGAGTTTTATTTTTGGCTTAGTTGTGATAGAAACTGGTTTGGGAATAGTCCCAATAACTTTTTTCTTTGTGCTTTTTGCGTTCGTGAATGTTAAAATTCATTACAGATGCAAAAAATTAACATTTGATTTCTCATATTTTAAATCTTTAATTTTAATTTTACTGTTTACTTGTTTGTTTTTCGCTACAAAAATTCTTTCCACAGTAGATCTGCTAAAAATGCGTTCTGCTGGGTATGTCCATTTTGTTGATGAGCATTCTTATGCTGTTTCTTCCTATCTTTCTATATTTTATGGACATGCTATGAATTTTCCGAGTTTAATTAGGGCATTACTGGATAATTCTTATGTTGGCATGGGGCAAATGTATTTAGGGATTATACCCTGTATCTTTTTTTTGTTGTCTATTATCGTCTTTGCAAAAGAAAATTTGCGTTATTTGATAATATTAATTGTTTTTACAATGATATTATTTGGTTCCAATAGCCAAATTGATCTATTCAAATTATTATGGCAAATACATCCATTTGTACATGGTATATGGAGAATAAATAAGTATTTTTCAATTTTTGTGTTTTTTTTAATTGCTTTAATTGGAGGTAAATTATTTTTATTTCCGCAAAAGCTTAAGAAGTTTAAGGTGTTTGCAAAATTTATTTTGCTTGTTGTTGGGATAGCAGGAGTGGTGAATATGTTTAACATAAATAAACAAGATTTTAATCTCAAATATATAGATTATCCCGAGATAAAAAAGGTTGATCATTTTTTTCAGGTAAAGGTAAAAGAATATGTGGTGGCGGGCCCTTTTGATGATGATATTAGTGATGAAAAAGTAGCTTTATTCTACTGGCTTTCAATGCGTCAAGGGTTTGGAATTACCAATAGTATCTTGGGCGGAAATTTTGTACCTATAAATACGGCAGTTATCCCGCAATATTTTATTGATAATAAGGATTATGATGAATTGAAACAATGTGGTAGTGTTTGTCCTATAGAAGGGAAAAAGGAGAATGTTAGTTATAAAGGAGAGGTTTTTTTTCTTGCCGGCAAGAATAAGGCAAAGTTCAAATATTTTAGCCCTAATTCACTGATTATAAAAGTAGACGTTAACAATCCTTCTGATATCTTATATATAAACCAGCGGTTTGATCCTTCATGGGTTTGTGATACAGGTAAAATTTTAAATAGTAACGGTTTGTTGGCAGTCCAATTGAGGAAGAAGGGAAATTATCAAATTAGGTTAAGATATATCTCTAAACCTCTTTTATTAGGTTTTGGCCTAAATATTATAGGTTTGGCTTTTGCTTTCTATCTTTATACGAAAAAATGGCGAAAATAATATTTGTTTATCCTCCATTAACTTCTTACCAAAGGTATGGGCATTTAGGTAAGGTTGTAGGAATCCTTCAGCCTTTGAATTTATGTTATCTTGCTGCTTCTACACGTCAGGCTGGTTTTGCTACTGAAATCATTGATTCCTCAGCTTTAGGAATTGAACTTGATGAGGTTGCGAGATTAATAAATAAAGTATGTCCTGAATATGTAGGAATTACTGCAACTACTTGCAGTATTAATAATGCAGGTATGTTAGCCAGGTTAATAAAACAACAAAATCCTAACATAACGATTATTCTGGGAGGAACGCATATATCTTCGTTACCAAAAGAAACGTTACGCGTTTTTGATGGTATTGATATTGGAGTCATTGGCGAGGGGGAAGAAGTTATTGTTGATTTATTGAATGCTTGTAAAAAAAGTCAGGATTTAAGAGAAGTTAAGGGTATAATATTTAGGAATAATGGAGAACTTGTAATAACGCATAGACAGGAGCTTATAGAGAATTTAGACTCTTTACCTATGCCTGCATGGGACTTATTACCTCCCTTTTCTCGTTATATCCCCAGTCTCGTGAGGTTGAGGGGTGGGAGTGTTGCTTCTCTTGTAACATCCAGAGGTTGTAATGAGGTTTGTATTTTTTGTGACAAATCTGTATGCGGATATAAAATAAGGAGTCATAGCCCAGAATATGTAATTAATCTTATTCGGCATTTATCTGAATGTTACAGAGTTAAGGAAATTATTTTTAAAGATCCAAATTTTACTTTTTCAAAACCACGGGTCTTGCGTTTTTGTCAACAACTTGCTGAAAGTAAGATAAATATAAAATGGAATTGCATGGTTAGAGCAGATACGATTGATCATGAGGTTTTGTCCGCGATGAAATCCTGCGGGTGCTGGCAGATTTCTGTAGGTATAGAAAGCGGGTCTCAGAAAATTCTGGATGTGCTTAAAAAAGGCATATGTATTGAACAAATAAAGGATGCCATTGAAATAGCAAAAAAATTAAAATTTGATGTTCTGGGGTATATTATTATCGGTTCACCCCTTGAGACAGAGGAGACAATTAAAGAGACAATGGAATTTGTAAGCGGGCTTAGACTTGACAGCTTAAAAGTAAATTATTTTTCTCCTTATCCAGGATCTCCAATTTATGCAGATATAAGTAAATTTGGAATTTTTGAAAATAATTGGGATCAATTGAATGCTGCGCATCCTGTGTTTATCCCTTTTGGTTTAAACGAAGAAAAAATGAATTATTTTTATAGGAAAATTCTTAAGGATTTTTACTTTAGGCCAAGAATATTTTTGGGGTATTTAAAGAAGATATTAATTTCAAAGGCAATTCTAAGATATTTAGTTGGGGTGCTTGGTTTTGTACGGTGTATTAGCAAGAATAATGAGAAAACATATTAATATTAATGTAGTTTATGTTGCCGCTATTGTAATAATAGTGACATTTTTCTGTTTACCTCTTTTCAGGCACATAACCTGGTTAAGTGATAATGATGAGTGGTTTTCTGCATATGCGTTCAATCATTTTAGCAGAATGTGTGTTTTAAAGTTTCATCAATTGCCGCTTCGTTCTCATTTTTTGGGTGGTGGTGTACCGATAATCGGACATACCTACCAGGGTTTTGTAAATCCATTTTTTGTGTTTGTATTGATTTTTGGCGAAATTGTCGGGTTAAAGATTATCACATTTTTAATTTATCTGGCAGGAGCTATTGGTATGTATTATTTAACAAGAATGTGTTTTAAATTTCACGTTATGGCTGCTTTCTTCTCAGCGTTATTTTTTACTCTCTCAGGGTATCTCCCCAGTTTTTTAAACGATGGAAACTATTTTCATATTTATATATTTCTTTTACCCTTGGCCCTAGCATTATTTTTAAAGGCAGGCAGCAGTATTAAGAAAATAAAGTATTTAACATTATGTTCTCTTGTGATGGGTATAATATTGCTGCAATCAGGATTCTTTTTCATTGTAGCTATAGGAATGATTTTACTGATCTCGTTACTTAAGTCTATTATGTTTAATTTAGAGGATGCGGCAATAAAGATAGATTGTCGATATTTACAATTGTTTTTTATCATGATAGTAGTGACCTTGCTTATATGTGCTGTAAAGTTAATTCCTATGTTCGATTTTATAGAATCTAGAGTTGCTCCAGTTCATTCAGCTTATGAAGACAATTACAGCTTGATTTCTGAAACAGCTATTAAAATGGGGTCAGCATTAAGCTGGAAGGGATTATATTCATCTTTATTTATACGGCAGTCTAAAGATATTTTTCCTGCTTATTATTTAGGTGTTGTGCCTGTGATGTTTGCTTTGTTTGGTTTTATTTTTAATCCAATAAAAAATTTGCGGTGGGTGGTCGTTTTTACAGTTTTTTTATTTTTATCTATGGGGCCGCTTGCCCCCATAGATCTTTTTAAGTTGTTGTGGTCGACACATTCTTATTTCCATTTTATCTGGAAGTATAACAAGTATTTTTCAATAGGTATTATCTTTTCACTCTCTATTTTAGGCGGAAGTTTTATTTCTTATGTTTTACAAAAAAAATTTCGTAAGAGATGGTTGAAAGGCTTAGTTGTGACTGTTTTATTAGTATTATCTTTATCAGCGCTTATTGATTTATTTCAGACCAATATCTATTTCCATAAAAATATTTTTACTAAACCACCTTTTATTTTGAAGGAGAAAGATAATTTTTTTCAAGTCTATTTAAAAGGAATACCTGGGCGTGATCCGGTATGTAAATGTCAGTATTTTTATTTATTGCATAATGCAGGATTGATTAATTGGCATAGCAATATTTTGTTGAAAGAATCAGCGCTGCCTAAATATTACGGAACAATCTCTAATTGGAAAGATTTTAATTGTATGGAAATTAACCCGGAATATAAGGGAGAATTTTTTTTTGTTAAGCAGAAGAATAAAGTAGAATGTGATTTATTTAGTCCTAATAGAATGGAGTTAGCTGTTGAAGTAAAGGAGCCGGATTTCTTGGTAATAAATCAGAATTTTGACCAAAGATGGCAGGTTCGCGCTGGTAAAATTCATAATTATCATGGGCTTCTTTCTGTCAAAGTAGATAAATTTGGCAAATATAAAGTTGTCTTAAGTTATGTTCCAATTGATTTTTGGGTAGGATTGAGTATTAGCATAATGAGTTTGGTTTGTCTGATCACTTTGGTAATTAGAGATGAAATTAAAAGATAAAATTAGTATTGGTTGTAGTATTGTGAAAGCTAAGTTATTAAAGGAAAGTATTCCTTTGTTTGTGGCCTGGTCCCTAACTAACAGGTGTAATCTTAGCTGTAAATATTGTAATAGGCAGGATATTAACTCCACGGAGTTGGAAACTGCGGAAATTTTTTTAATAATTGAGCAGTTGAAAAATTCAGGCACAAAAATAATATCGTTTACCGGAGGTGAACCGCTATTGCGGGCGGATATTGGAGAGATTATTAATTATACTTGTAAGTGTGGGATATATGTTAATATTAACACTAATGGCACTTTATTTTCACAAAAGATCAATGCCTTGAATAATATCACCAGTGTAAAATTTAGTCTTGATGGCCCCAAAAAAGTTAATGACTATATAAGGGGTAAAGATTCTTTTCAGAAAGTAGTTGAAGCAATAAAAATAGCAAAAAGGAGAAGGATTGCAGTTTCTATTGTTACAGTGCTTTCTAAATACAATTTGGATTCTGTTGATTATTTGATTAACTTAGCAGAAAATTTAGGGATAGGGATACTTTTTCAACCTCCTACATTAACATTGTTAGGTACAGATGTTGTTAATCCACATATTCCAGATGTTTCGGGATATAGAGATGTTGTGGATAAATTAATCGTGTATAGAAAAAGAAGCGAAACTGTTCTTAATAGCATAAAAGGATTGACTTATTTAAGAGGTTGGCCAGATGGCAGGGATATTTTTTGCTATAATAAAAATATCAGTTGTAGAATTGAAACTGATGGCTATTTGTATCATTGTGGTAGAATGCAGGATAAGACCGCGGCTTTAAATTGTTTACGCGTAGGCCCAAGCAAGGCATTTGATGCTCTAAAGGATGTATCTTGTAATAATTGTTGGTGTGCTTTGCGCCTGGAAAACAATTTTATTGCGTCTTTAGATTTAAGAGTAATTTTTTCAATTTTAAAAAATAGCAAATGGAGGGATAGGATTTGATGAAATTTAAGGATAAGCTAAAGCTATTAAATTACGTTTTAAAGGCAAGGCTATTAAAAGTGCCTCACCCCTTAGCTATTAGATGGAATATTACTTATAGATGTAGTTTAAACTGTATATATTGTAATTTTGGTAACACACAGTATTCAGATACTCTTGAAGCCGCGGAGTTAAAAACAAAAGATATATTTTTAATCCTTAGACAACTTTCTGATTTTGGTTTAATAACAGTATCATTTAGTGGTGGAGAACCTATGCTCAGGGATGACATCGGCGATATTATAACTTATTGTAAAGGCAGAGGCATAAAACCTGAGATGAATTCTTCAGGTAAGTTTATTGCTTCAAGGGTTAAAGAACTTAAAGATATCGCATTACTTAAACTAAGTTTAGACGGGCCAGAAGGCATACATGAGTTAACAAGGAAAGGGGTTACATTTAAAGAATTGATAAAGGCAGCTGATGCTTGCGCTAAACATAATATTAGGTTTTCTTTTAGTACTACAATTACCAAATATAATGTTAACTACTTAAATGATATTTTAGATATCGCACATTTTTATAAAACTATTGTAGCGTTTCAACCACTTACGGTATTTTACGAAAATTCTCAGTGTATTAAGGAATGTTTCCCTTCTCAGAAAGAATTTAAGGCTGCTGTTGAAATGCTTATGCAAGAAAAGAGAAGAGGTAATAAACATATAAGAAATTCTTCTCCCGGTTTAAGCTATATTTTAAATTGGCCAAAATATAAAAGGTTGCGATGTTGGGCGGGCAAAGTTTTTTGTGTAATAGAACCAGATGGGACACTGTCTCCTTGTGATAGGATAAATCATAACATGCAGCTGCCTAATTGTCTTAGTGGTGGCTTTAAGAAAGCGTATGAAAGCTTAGTCACATTAAAAGAATGTTCGGGTTGTGGGTTTTGCGGAACAATAGAACTAAATTTTTTAATGGCATTTAATTTTAGTGGTACTAATCCAATACGAAAGTATGTATAGCCTCAAAAAATTCGAATGGTAGATGTCCACAGGGTATCTGCAGGCAAAATTGATAAAGGATTGTGTATACTCAAACGTAATAGGTTTGTAATTTTATGACGTCCCCCCGCACTACATCTTGAAACGTTCTTCATTCGCCAAACCTCAAAGCAGCGAGCTGCGCCTGCGGTTTGGCTCAATCAGAACGTTTCAATTTATGGCACAGAGAAACGCCTAAATTTTACAAATCTATTACGTTTGAGTATATAGAAATATGCCGCCAGATTATTGATAGAGGATTAAAGATTGAATGGTCTCGCAGGTCAATTTTGATTTTGTGGTTAAGGTCTTTTGCTGAATCACAAAGGTATTTAAGGGCGGGAATAAAAATGTGCCTTTCTTGGTTCTTTACCGATATTTAAAAAAATAAAGATGATTAAAAAAATAAAAATATTAAAATTTATTTTTGCCGGGTTTATCGCAATTCTCATATTTATTGTTTTATTTACAAAGATAGACCCCAAAGAGGTGTTAACGGTTTTGTTGTCGGCAGATATTAAATTGTTGATATTCGCAGTTATTATTTCTGTCACTGCCAATATTTTTTTAGCAACAAATAAATGGAGAATAATATTAAAAGAATTGGGGTGTTCTATTTTATTTAAAGAGTCTCTGATGATAATGTGCGGGTCTAATCCTGTAAAGTTTATCTTACCTTTTAAGTCGGGGGAAATGATTAAAGCAATATATTTACAACGAATGGGAAAATTAAGTTTTCAATATGGAGTTATTTCAATTATCCTTGATAAAGTATTAAACTTTTTGGGCCTCCTGCTCCTTCTGTGTATAGGCCTGATTTTCTACAGGATTGATTCTTTCAATCAATCAGTTACCGCCTCTTCTGTATTTGGTGCTCTTTTTTTATGTTCGATATGTCCCCAATATTTTTCTATAGATAAATTTAGGGGAATAGGTGCAAAGGGATATAGCTCCATTAAACAAATGGTTTCTGCCTTAGGCAAGATTAGCTCTAAGCAGAAAGGTAAGTTGTTTCTTTATTCTATGATTATTCAGTTTTCAGGGTTGATCAATGCCTATATTTCATTTAAAGCTGTAGGCGTAACACTTCCTTTCGTAGGTATATTAGTATTTATACCTATCGTAATTGTGTTAAGTAATATACCTATTACAATTTTCGGGTTGGGTACAAGAGAAGCATTGATTGTTTTTTTGTTTTTGCAATACGGGCCGCAAGAGAAGTTATTAAGTGCAGGCATCCTATATTCTTTTATTGAACATATTTTGCCGGCGGGAATTGGATTGTTTGTATTATCACCTTTCATTAAAAAGATTTATAAATAGATGTCAGTTTTATTTTAAATGATATCATGCTTGTTTATTATTGATGTTACGTTAACGTATTTTCTGCAGTAATAGCTGCAAGGATAAATTTACCATGATAAATGGATCAGATATTTATAAAAAAAGATACCTTATTACGTTAGTACTTTTAAGCTTAATTTATGGAGTTGTTTTTTTAAGTCTCAATATATTAAAATACAAATCTTTTTTTAGTTATGAATGTGAAGATGATGCTCGTGAAAATCAAGTTGTATACAATATTGCTGCCTCATTGAATCCGCATCAGACGATAGTAATAAGCAATTACTTCTCTGACCATTTTACTCCTATTTATTTTCTTATTGCGTTATTTTATAGAATTTTTCCACATATCTATACATGGTATTTTGTTATGAGCTTCTCGTACGGTTTTTGTTCTTTAATAGTATATTTGCTTGCTAATGATATTCTAAAGCATAAAGGCGTGGCATTTGTTGTTTCTTTAAGCTATCTTTTATATCCGGCGCTTCATTATGTGAATTTGGGAGCACTTGACGGCAATTGCTTTAGCTTGCCATTATTATTTATCACATTATATTTTTTGTACAAACAAAAATTCATTTTGTATGCTGTATTTGTTATCTTATCGTGTATGTGCAAAGAGGATATTCCGGTAATCATTTTTTTATTGGGGATGTATCAGTTGATTCGAAAATATCCTAAGAAATGGTGGCTGTCAACTATATTATTTTCTGGCGCTTATTTTATTATGGCAGTTTATATTTCTAATAATTTTCTTCGTGTGCAAGGTTTTAGTTCAGATATAGTTAACAACAATTTTCATTATCTTGATTTTATTACGTTTAAAGGGATTTTATTATTTATTTTTTTTAATCCAAAAGAGGCTTTTTTATTTATATTCACATTATCACATTTACGAGTATTCCTAATGACTTTATCCACTCTCTTTTTTTTACCTGTGTTTTCTTTAGAAATGTATATCCCAATGATTATGTTTGGGGAAATATTAATCAATAAGGGGTTTGACAATGTTGATTCATACTATCTCGCTCCTATAATCCCATTTTTTTTTATTGCGTTGATATTCACATTAAGAAGAGTCAAGAGTAATATTCGCTTTAAAAATTTACTTCCTTATCTGGTTACAGCTATTTTAATAACATGTTGTTTGAATAATTTCGGCAGAAATATTATTGGCCTTATACCGGTAGATGGAGAAGTGGAGATACATGATCATAGATTTTTAAATGTAAGAAACATTTTTGACAAACGGTTTTATATTATGGATGAAGAAGATAAAGCTGCATGGAAACTTTTGAGTATTATCCCTAAAAATGCGTCAGTTACAGCAAGCGGAGATTTACTTCCGGCATTGTCTTCGCGAAAGGTGTTGTATGAATTTGGATTAAATCATCCTAAGGCTATAAGGAATGAGTATTCTTATATAGAGTATCCTAATTATAGTGTGGATTATGTACTCATTCATAAAAAATATATGGTTAATGGGGTAGGGGGACATTACGCTTTTTTAGAAAACGAATATTTAGAAAATGAAATAAGACAACTTGTAGATAGACATCACTTTTCCATTATAGAAGAATATGGTAGTTTCATTCTTTTAGGGAGTAGTAAAGATTTTTAATGAATTTGTGTGTTATACCCAAAAGTAATAGGTTTGCAGTCCCCCTGCACTGCATCTTGAAACATTCTTCATTCGCAAATCCTCAACGC
>QNCH01000028.1 GCA_003645745.1 Candidatus Omnitrophota bacterium | reverse complement strand
TAACGGAGCAATCACCGGAATAATTTTCGCACGCAGCAGGCTAAAAATCAAATTTTTATCAATATTAGTAATACTGCCCACAAAACCAAGCTCATCTACAGTAGACATTTTTTCAGCAAAAATTAATTCTCCATTAGTACCCACAAAACCCTTTGCTTCATTATTAAGAAACTTAAGC
Source organism: Candidatus Omnitrophota bacterium (assembly GCA_003645745.1). Classification (GTDB taxonomy): domain Bacteria; phylum Omnitrophota; class Gorgyraeia; order B26-G9; family B26-G9; genus B26-G9. The sequence continues at coordinate 11,918 of QNCH01000028.1, read as the reverse complement.
TCTTTAACAATATTGCGATTAATTTCTGATAAAGCAATGTTTATAATATTTAAAGCAGGCTTATCTGTAACCCGAAATCAATTAATAAATTTCACATCAAGCCCTGAATCACGCATTTTCTGGGTAATTAAAAGCCCCGCACCATGCACAACCACAGGATGTATGCCCACATAATTCATAAAACTAATATCTTCAAGTATAGAATGATTCAGCTCTGCCTGTTCTACAGCGCTGCCTCCATACTTAACCACAACTACTTTGCCAAAAAATTTACGAAGATAAGGCAAAGCCTCAATTAAAATATCCACTTTATGCGCTGCTTCTGTATTCATCTTATATAATTCCTTCTTCATCACACTGAGTATATACTCAAACGTAATAAATTTGAAATTTATAATTTACAATTTGAAATGAATGATTAAATTTCTTAATTTTAATTGAAAATTAAATCATTTTAAATTCAATTCAAACTTTAAATTATAAATTTCAAATTTTCCCCTTATTTCGCAATACTCACCAAAACACTCAATATCAACTCTATATTCTATACGCTATAAAGCGCTCCACGCTTATTTTGTAGTATTCACCGAAGGTTTCACCACGCTCACAAGGTTACAGAGTTACAACCTAATGCAATTCCTTTTTGTAACCATTTTAAATTAAACAACTTTAAAAAAAATTTATCCTATTTTAAATCAACTATATCCCATATTAATTTTTACATATTCAGGAGTTAAATCACTTGTCCAGGTTGTATGTTCATAATTTCCCGCATTAAGATTAACCTCTATCTGCCATTCCTTTTGCCGCAATAATTTAAACCAATGTTTCGCCTCTACCTTTAAAGCAGGACATAGATTTTTATACACACACTTACCTTGTAAAAAAATTTCTATATTCTCAGGCTTAAAAAAAGCGTCTGCTGTTCCTACACAAACAACAATCCTGCCCCAATTAGAATTTTCCCCTGCTGCCATAGTTTTAACAAGAGGAGAATTAATAATCTTTGAATTAACTGATCTCGCTTGTTTTTTAGTTTTAGCCCCTTTAACTTTAACCTGAATAATTTTTGTCGCGCCTTCTGCGTCAAGTATAATCATTTTTGCTAATTTCAGGCAAATATAGGTTAATGCTTTAGTAAAAATTTCAAATTCACTATCCTGCTGACAAATTAATTCGTTGTCTGCTAAACCATTAGATAGAATAAACACAGAATCATTAGGACTCATCTGACCGTCAACACTAATGCAATTAAAAGATTTTTCAACTGCCAGGCTTAAAGCTTTTTTTAACGCCGCAGGCTCAATGTAAGCATCAGTGGTAATAAAACAAAGCATTGTCGCCATATTCGGACAAATCATACCAGCGCCTTTTGCAGCAGCGCCAATAACTATCCGTTTGCCTTTAATTTTAAATTCCACTGCGCTCTGTTTAGCGCAAGTGTCTGTAGTGAGTATACTTTGCGCGAACTGTTGAGCAGAACTAAAATCAATACCCTGGGCAAGTTCTGGTATTTTATCTAAAATTTTTTTGCATGGTAAAAATTCACCAACTATACCTGTAGAAGCAGCCAATACAAAACTTTTTTTTAGATCAAGCTCCCGCGCCAATTCAAGTGTAATCGCCCCAATATCCTGCTGCCCTTTTTTTCCTGTACAGCAATTAGCATTGCCGCTATTAACAATTATTGCCTGAGCAAAACAATCTCTTAAATGCAATTTATCCAGGCCAATATGCGCACCCTGAATTTTATTTTTAGTAAACACTCCTGCAGCATTTGCCTTAACTATAGAATAAATCAGACCTAAATCTAAATTACGCGAATCCTTTAACCCGCAATGCAGAGCATTAGTTTTAAATCCCAGCGGACTGCTGATTGTGCCCTGTGCCAGGTCTTTCATTTTATTAATCCCAAAGTTTCTTCCAACCCAAACATCAGGTTTAAATTTTGTACTGCCTGGCCTGAAGCTCCTTTAACCAGGTTATCGATTACAGCAATGATCACCAATTGCTTGCCTGAAATTTTAATGCCTATATCGCAAAAATTAGAATACGCAACATCTTTTATTTCCGGAAATACATCTGCGTTACGCACTCGGATAAAAGGCTCCAAATGATAAAATTTACGGCAAATATCTACTGCTTCAAACACAGAAATATTTTCTTTTAATCTCAAATAAATAGCGCTTAAAATACCTCTGTTTACCGGAATAAGATGCGGCACAAAAATCAAAGGCACAGATTCTCCTGCAATATTTTCAATTTCCTGAACTATTTCAGGGCTATGTTGATGCTGGCAAATTTTATACGCCTTAAAACTTTCATTTACCTCTGAAAAAAGCAATGGCAGTGAAGCCTTTCTGCCTGCGCCGCTTACACCTGTTTTCGCGTCTAAAATAATCTCAGGCAAAACAATTTTTGCTTTAAAAAATGGCGCGCATCCCAGGATAGCGCCAGTGGGAAAGCATCCCGGATTAGCAATTAAACGCGCATTACGAATTTTTTCCCGATTTAACTCACAAAGCCCATATACACTTTCCTGCACAAACTCTTTACTTTTATGCTCTATGCCATACCATTTTTCATATTCATCTGTATCCTTTAAACGATAATCAGCGCTAAAATCAATTACTTTTTTGCCAGCACGCAAAAAAGCAGGCGCAATTTCCATAGAAACGCGATGCGGCAAAGCTAAGAACACCACATCACTGTGTTTACAAATTTCCTCCACATTAATTTCATTACCGCATTCTAAATCAAGAATATGTGCAAAATAGGGAAAAATCAGACTAATCGCGCAAGGCTGATCAATTTTTGCCACTAAATGTGTAATTTCAACTTCAGGATGGCGCACCAAAATTTTTAATAATTCTTCACCCGCGTAACCAGTCGCTCCAATAACCGCTGCTTTTAACATAATCCACCTCTTGGAAATTAAATAAATTATTAGAGGGGCAGACAGGCCTGCCCCCTACAGAACAATTAAAAATCTAACATTTAATTTATTATAAAGTATTAATAAAACACAGTCAACAAATCTTTATACAAACAGAAAACAGAAAACAGAAAACAGAGAGCAGGCAAAGCATAAAATATTTATTCCCATCTCTTTTTGCTCTTTTTGTCAAATTATCAATATTATAGATACAATGTATTTTTTTGATATTATTTACTAAATGCATACATAAATAAGTATCTATTTTTGACAGATTAACAATAGTATGAAATAATGCGAAGAAATGGACTGTGTATGCTATTAATGCATACTATATATATTAATTGTTATAGGAGAAAAATAATCAAAAATTATCCAATCAAATATAATTATCCTGTAGGGTTCCCCGCACAGCTGGACAGGCCAGGTATGCCTGAACCGTTAATAAAACACTAATTAAAATATTATTAATTATCGTATTATTTAAAATATCGAATTGGAATGGGCATGCCCGTTTTCTACAGGACTATTGAAATATTTACATCTGTAATTGATTGGTATAAAATAAAAACAGATAACAAGGGCGCTGCACCTGACCAAAAACGCTGCGCATTTTTGGCAGGTGAGCTTGAATGTTATGAGTAAAATATGGATAAATAAAGAATTAGATATTGTTAACTATGAAGATATTAATTATTTGCAGGAAATAATATCTAATCCTGATATAAAATTTTTAAGACGATCAAGCACTATTATGCGTCGCCTGCTTGTGAATCACGAAATAATGCAGTCTTCAAGTCATAGAAGGATTAAATTATTGTTCGAAGTTCCCGATAATAAACCTTTTATTCAAAGGTGTCGTGGAAAAAATAATATAATTTTTTTTCAAAGTGGTGGGGTTGCTACCTTTGGAGCTACCTATAAATGGGCTATAGCAAAAGATGGGAATGCGACGGTAGATGATCAACAGTTTAATGCAAGCATTAATCCCGAAGCAACTATTTTTCTGAAGATAGATAGCTTTCTTAAACAACAGGTTTTATTCTTTTCTGGAAATTTTGTGGGTCGTCAAGATATTATAAAATATATAGCAAACAAAAGCGGAGGTGTTCATTTCGATGGAAAGAAATCAGATAAAGATTTGTTGATAGATAAAATAAGAGAATGTGGATATCTGCAAAAAAAAGATACGAAGATTGAATATGTTTTGCAGGCGCATAAAATTGGCGGAAACAAGGGTGCTTTTGAGTATTCGCCAGATAAAATAGATCCTGTTTACTTGGAATATTTAGCGAGTTGTTATTTTTTTGTGAGTAGCCAGAGCATTAATGATTTGATTAATTCAATAAAAAAAGATTATACCTTATACGCTCATAACCATTCGCTGCAGGCAATCATAACCCGCTGCCAAATAGCGTCGAATTCCTCTGCCTAAGCTCAAACGTAAATCAATAAGTATAATAGAGTATAATAGAAGCTATTACAAAATAAATATTCAGGCTAATAATTCCGCATAGATCGAATAAAATCAGCATAAGCCTCTCCCGCAGGCTTTAAAACTCCATCCCCATATACACAACAGCCGAGTTCATCATCCCAACGCTCAGCCTCTGACATACAATTCCAGAGCCTGGCCTGACGGGTCCATTGCCAGGGCATAAAACCTTTAGCCTCTGTATGCAGCAAATCAGCTAATTGCGTACGCATATTTTCAGCCTGCCGCTCGCTTTCAGAAGCGCTGCAGCCGGCTTCATTCCACACTTCCTGAAAAATAAAAGGTTTAGGAGTCTTTTTTAAATCAGAAATTTCCAAAGGCTTATACGTATGAATTGAGGCATAATCCAAAGAATCCATACATTCAAAGCTCAGATCACCACCAACAGTTAGCAAATGATTATCCCCATTTTTTCTAAATACAGCTTTTAATTCTTTAATCCAGGCGCGCAATAAATTCAAATCTTTTTTGTTTAAACGCGGCTCATTCCACAAATCCCAGGTAATCCCAGGCACATTTTGATAACGGCTGGCAATAATTTTAATAAACTTTTTTTGCTCCGCGATTTTCCCTTTATCCGTAATCCTCTGGCGCAAACCAAGCCAGCCAATAGGATTACCCATTTCCTGCGGCACTAAAGTAAACAAATCAGCACAAAAAATAATTCCATTTTCTTGAGATAACTGAATCACTGCGTCTAATATTCTTAAAGACCGCTCAGAGGGCAAAGACGTTTTATCTGCTTTCTGCAATTGGACAGGAACAGGATTTTTTAAAACACTGGTAAAATAATCTCTAAACCACTTTGAATGGTGGTAATGAATACGAACAAAATTTATGCCCAAAGAACGCATTTGCTCAAAATCCTGTTTTATCTTTAATATATTTGGTTTAACCCAGAGTAATTCTCCGATTTTACTTTCATAATAATTTACGCCGCAGAGAAATTGTTTTTTATTATTCAGATAAAAATCATTATTTTTTATTTGTAATAAAGGGCCGTTTTTTAAAATATGCTGATCTATAACTACAAACCCGTTCTCAACTTTATCTAAAATTTTAACACCGCTTTTTGCCCTAACACTAATTGTATAAAAACTATCTTTAAATTTTTTACACTTCCACTCTCCATCTAATGATACCCTTACACCGCTGGCAATACTCAAATTTTCCATTTTACGATAAACAATTTTTTGATTCTGATTAAAAATAACAATTTCAAGATTAACCGCGCGCTTATGCTTCGCACAATTAAACGCTTTCACAGCATAAGAAACTTTCTCTCCTGGATGATAAGCAGAAAAATTAGTTTCCAGATCATATAAAACAACTGGATAAGATAACTGCTCTACAATCTGAATTAAAAATTGTTCTCTCTGTTTTTCCGGCAACATTAAAGGGTTCTCTTTGCCCTTGTTAGGAATTAAAGCCCATCGCTGTAATAATATATTGTCTATGCCATCATAAGAATTTTTCCATGATTTCACAAAAACTACTTTATCCCGCGCGTTCTGATCAGTCACATTCTCTGAAAAGAAAAAATCCCGGGTTTGTATCCGATAAGGGAAAATATTGCCCTTTGAAGGAATAACCGGTGTATCTTTCAAACTTGTTGTAACTGTTAAACCAAATCTATTTTCTGAAACCTGATAATATTTTATGCCTAATGGCGCTAAAAATTCAGTATAAGAATCCATTCCTTTTTTTTCCTGCCAAACTCCATTTACCTTTTCTAAAGGCTTCCAGAACGGCCTGCCAGCGAGATTCAAAAATCCTCCGCCCTGCTCTAAATATTTTCTAATCGCGTAAAAAGCTTTAAAAGGAAAATTTTCGCCATAAGGTAAAATTAACAAATCAATTTTATCAGGAATTAAATAATCTGGATTACAAAGATTCTCAAAATCAATATAAGTTACTAAAAATTTTTCGCGCAAGCTATTATAAATCCATGCAGCGTTAATTTCTTCAGGCACTCCGCATACTGGAAAATCAGGTTGTCTAAAAACAGCAATGTTAAATTCAGAACGCTGCCCTAAACTCTCTTGAGCAAATACCTGCGCACAATTACAAGCCATAAAACAAACAAAGCATAACAAAAAAATAGTTCTGCGCATTATAGCCCTCTGTTCAGATAAATTGTTAATGATAAATTATCAATGGTTAATGGTGGCTTTTGTTGATTTAATAATATTTGTGATCAATTTTATTATTTCAATTGCATCTTTATTGATGCTTTCAAAATGTTCATTTGATAAATAATCAGTCTCATTTAAAAGTTCTAACCAATAAATAGATTCATTTATTTCTTTTTGAGCGATTGCCATTTTATGTTTAAAATCTAATTTAGATTCTGCGTGTTCCGATTCCCGAACCATAGCACCAACGCTTGTTCCACTTCTTAATAGTTGTTTAGATAAAATATATTCTTTTTTGCTATCTGTTAAAAACTGATACAGCCTTACAATCCTAATCGCAAAAGCAAAACTTTTAATTTTGACAATATTCCCTCTCATAATAATCACCCATTAACAATTAACAATTAATCAATTAACTTTTTTTTGAAACCTGTCAATAATTTTTCCCACATCTTCAGGAGTATCAACAATTTGAAAAATATTTAAGTCTTCTGTTTTAATGTTGCCATACCTCTTTACTGTTGAATTAAGCCACTTTAACAAACCCTGCCAATATTTTTTGCCCACCAGGATCACTGGAAAAGGATCGCTTCTGCCGGTTTGAATTAAAGTAACTGCTTCAAAAAATTCGTCAAGAGTGCCAAAACCTCCAGGCAAAATAATAAAAGCAGAACCATATTTTATAAACATTACTTTTCTGCAAAAAAAATAACGAAACTCCAACAATTTTGTCACAAATTTATTCGGCTTCTGGCCTGTAGAGATATTGATATTTAATCCTACGGATGTTCCGCCAGCTGTTTTTGCCCCGCGGTTTGCTGCTTCCATAATTCCCGGTCCGCCGCCGGTAATCACTGCAAAACCTTTTTTTACTAACAAATAAGCAATTTGTTCTGCTACTTTGTAATATTCATCATCCTGCGGCATTTTTCTTGCGGATCCAAAAATAGAAACTGCCGGCCCTATTTCAGATAACGTGCCAAACCCGTCAACAAACTCAGCCATGATTCTAAACACTCGCCATGGATCTTTGTGCCCAGTTGACTTTTTTACTAATTCATCCATTATTGTTTTCCTTTCCTAAGGAACTGTATTAATATAATCATTAAATTCTATCTGCACTGTATCAATGTGCTGCTTTACATTTTTTATTCGTTGGCTAATATAAGGATGTGTTGCCGCGGCTAGCGGCTTGATCGGATTTTCCCTCTGCTCTTTACGCAAAATTTTAAGCACATCTATTACTGCTGTTTGCTCATATCCTGCTTTGCCAAGATATTTAACACTTAAGCGGTCCGCTTCAAATTCGTCAGCACGGGAATAAGCAAGCAGTAATTCATTAATTCCAATTGTTGCTTTTCTGCGTTCTAAGCGATTCATCCTGCCTGCGGTATTAACTAATATGCTTAATATTCCATAACCTACTGATGTCTGCAAACGCTTAATACTATGCCTCGCGCAAATGTGGCCAATTTCATGGCTTAAAACAGCAGCAATCAACGCGTCATCATTTCCCAACTTGTCCCATAATCCTTTAAACATATACACATAACCGCCTGGCAAAGCAAAAGCATTAACCGTATCATCTTTTAAAAGCTTAAATGAATACTTTATTTCTTTTCGATCACATACTCCGGCCAGTTTTCCGCCAATACGTTTAATCTTTTGCTGCAGTAATAAATCATCTTCTAATTGAAATTTTTTCTCTATTCTTTCTGCAAATGCTTTGCCAATTTTTACTTCTTTTTCAGTAGAATAAAAATATATTTCTTCGCTGCGTGTAGCTACATTATAATATCTTTGCACACACCCGCAAACAAGAAAAATAAAAATAATACACACTATTTTTTTCATTTAATAATTTTAAGGTTCAAGCAGTCCAGAATCCTGCAGGATAATTAACCTGAATATATTTCATGTTTTGGTTCTATACTCAAACGTAATAGGTTTGAGTATAGAAAGAAATGTATGGATTAATTTTCGGATTAATAAATTTGTCATTTTATCTAATGTATCGGACAGCTCACGAGCTGTCCCTACATCTTTTTTTACCCACAGGTTCTGAAAAAGAGGCTTAATTTATAATATTCACTGCTGCAAGTATATCTGATTTTTCTTCGGCACATACCATTTAATAAAATTATAATCTATTCCCAGAGCCTCGACTTTAATACCTTTAAATCTACTGCTGACAATTGGCAGGCTGTCAGGATTGTATAAGAATAAATATGGTTGTTCCTGATAAATTATTTGATGAATTTTATGATAAATTTCTTTTCTTTTCTCTTGCGCAAATTCTCTTCTGCCTTGCTCCAGAAGCCTGTCCACCTCAGAATTTTGATAATTTACAAAATTAAAATCTCCCTGTTTAGTCTTAGATGAATGCCAAATATCATAAATATCAGGATCTAAGGATAATGACCAGCCTAATAAGATTGCCTCGAATTTTCGTTTATTAATAAACTCATTAATAAAAACACTCCACTCAATAATTTTAATTTTTACTTTCATCCCTATATTACGTAAACATTTTTGAATAATTTCAGCGCAGCGTTTTCTCTCTTCATTACCCTGATTAGTAATAATTGTAAACTCAAAAATATCACCATCTTTTTGCAGCCAGCCGTGTTCATTTAACCGCCAGCCAGCCTCAGCTAAGAGCTGTAAAGCTTTTTCCCGCGAATAAGCAACAGGCTCTACTTTGCTATTATACGCCCATGAACGCGGAGCAAACGGGCCTGTGCATTCTGTGCCCATACCTAACAAAACTCCCTGAATAATCTCCTCTCTATTCACCGCATAGTTTATTGCCTGCCTGATCCGCACATCCTGAAATTTAGCAGAATTAAGATTATACCCCAGATAAGTAAAACTAAAACCCTGGTATTGAAATTTCTGGTAATATCTTTGAAAAAACGAAGTGTTTGTCTGGCGAATAAATTGTAAACTTGTCAAACCCATTTGATCAATACCTCTGTTTTGCAATTCAAGAAACATTGTAGCTGAATCAGGAATAATTCGAAAAATATATTGATCAATGTAAGGCCTGCCTTCAAAATAATCAGGATTAGCACTAAGTGTAATCAATTCCTGAATTTTCCATTCTTTAAATTTATAAGGGCCGGTACCAACTGGATTGCGGGAAAATGAAGTTTTATTTAAATCTTCTTTTGATAAGATATGCTCAGGCATTATGTTCATTGACCAACTGCAAAGGCCGGGGGAAAATGGTTCTTTATAAATAATTTTTATGGTATAATCATCTATAATTTCAAACTTTTCTACCTTTTCAAAATCTCCGCTATAAGGAGTCATTACATCAGGATCAATCAATTTTTTATATGTAAATTCTACATCTTTAGCGGTAAATTTTTCCCCATCATGCCATTTAACATCTTTACGTAGATAAAAAATAATTACTAATCCGTTATTTTTAATTTCCCATCTCAGGGCTAAATCTCCAACAAGCAGCAAATCTTTATTGTATTTAACTAACCCATTAAAAATTAGCCCGCAAATTCCAGCAGACGCCCCATCTGAAGCTAAAATAGGCACAAGAGTGCGCGCGTCACCAATAGAAGCTGTAACAAATTTATCTCCATAAACAGGCACATTATCACCATCATAGTGTAAATATCCTTGTTCAGGATTCTTTCCGCAGCCTAGGTTTAAAAAGCTGCAGCAAAAAAATATTGCTATACTCAAACGTAATAGGTTTGAGTATATAAACAACAGGGAACGGCAATAGCCGTTCCCTGCAAAATTATTGATAGGAATAAACATCTTTTTATTTTTGTTCAGTATTAACATCTGTATCTTGATTAGCTTCTTCTATTTTCTTTTCTATATTTACTTTTTTCTCTACATTCAGAGCAGCGCTATCTTCATTCGCGATTTCATCCCCCAATGGCTTTAATTCCTGATTCTCTTCAAGTGTGCCTTTTTCCACAGGCTCTTTATTTTGTAAAATTTTCTGCATTTTCTGCTCTATCTGTTCCTTAAATAATTCCTTCTGTACTACAGAAGTTCCCTGGTTACGTGCGACAAATGCCAAACTCAGGCTGGTAACCATAAAAATTATTGCTGAAGCAGTTGTTGCTTTAGTTAAAAAATTACCTGTCCTTGTGCCAAAGATCGTTGTCTGGCTTGAACCTCCGCCAAAAACATCAGACAAACCTTCTCCCTTACCGCTCTGAATTAAAATAATAAAAACTAAAAACAAAGCAACAATAATATGAATGATTAATAAAAAAATGTACATATTAATTCCTCCTAATTCTTTCGTTTATTTACGGTCACTTAAGCCACCCAATAAATACCACATTAGATAAAGATGACAAAGCCTGCACTATTCGTTGATTATCTTTTATCCCGTAAGATTTTAAGTATAACTTTAATCTAAAATTTGCCTTATCCTCAAAAAGCTGTTTAACTTCTATGTCATTTATTTCCACCTGAAAATCTGTTAAAACTTTTCTTATTTTACATAATTGTTCTATGCCGCCATTAATTTCAATTTTCAAAGTATGATAAATATCTTTACGTATTTTCCTTACTATTTTAGTAAAGAAAAACAAAACAATAAAAATTACAACAGTACTAAGCAAAGCAGCTGAATAAAAACCGCTGCCCACAGCCAAACCTATACCCGCGACAGCCCATAACCCTGCTGCAGTAGTTAAACCGCGAACTGAAGCACGAAATTGTAAAATAGTCCCTGCACCCAAAAAACCAATCCCGCTTACTACCTGAGCCGCGATTCTACCTGGGTCAACCTGAGCAATCCCCTGATAAATATCGAATAAATGCATTGATGTAAGCATCATCAAACACGAACCCACTCCAACTAAAATAGTAGTACGCAATCCAGCTTCCCTGCCGTGCACCTCTCTTTCATAACCAATAACTCCGCTTAAAAACGCAGACAACAATAACCTTAATAAAATTTGTAAGTCACTAATCATCATATTTTTAACATAATTTTTAATGCTTAGGAACTGTAACGAAATATTTATTTCGTTACAGTCCCTTATTCAGAAACAAAATTAAAAACAGAGTACAGGTAACCGGATTCAGGGAACAGAAGTCAGCGTCAATTTTCTTCTTTATCCTGTTTTTATAATAATTAAATTAGATTCCCTGCACGCAGGACAATGCCCGCTAAAAAATTGCGGGCGTCTGTCCTGCTATGCCGGGCATCCACTTAGACAAAATTCAATCTATACTCAAACGTAATATACTCAAACGCAATTGGTTTGTAATTTTATGACATTCCCCTGCACTGCATCTTGAAACGTTCTTCATTCGCAAATCCTCAACGCAGCAAGCTGCGCCTGCGGTTTGACTCAATCAG